>JBFKXV010000280.1:0-4257 GCA_041637935.1 Burkholderiales bacterium
GATCCCAGACAGTCTGGAATACATTCGTATAGCGCTCCTCATGCAGGTTTTTGAGAGCGAGGATTTCCTCGGCTACCTCGGGCGGGAAGCCCTGCCGGCCTGGCCGGCTCGGAAAGATCAGGTCATGGAGGTACTCTGCGGGCGGTGGCCTGCCCCAGTCTTCATTGAGCTTTTTGGCAACTCGCTCGAATCGCTCGACGAGTTGTTCCGGAAACGGAACTTGTGCTTCCACGCAGTCCTTGGCGATCCGATCGAAACGCTTCTTGTGTGTCCCGCTCATTTGTTATGCCCTCGCTGCTGCCTGAGCCCTTTGCCGAGGTCGTGGCGTGTCACTTGACGCCAGCACTTTGTGGCGCTGCATTGTACGCTGTTACGCGGCCAACGCACGAGAAAAAAATAAACGATATCAATGAGCTACCTGCGCTTGCTGCGACACAGATGGCTCTTGGCGCAACCCCGCAATGGGCACGGTGAAACCTGCTGCACACTGGCTGGCTGAAAGGTTGATCGCACAAACTGTGCCCGCTATTTGCTTGGCAGCCTGACCGCGGGGCGCACCGTCTCTTGTTAGAATCGCCCGCTTTCCCAAAACGGATACCGACACCACATGGCGACGCACCTGTTCAGTCCCATTACGCTCAGCAAAGTCGAACTGTCCAATCGCATCGTCGTATCTCCGATGTGCCAGTACATGGCCAACGACGGATCGGCGAATGACTGGCACCTGATGCACTATGGGCAGCTATCCATGGGCGCCGGCGCGCTGTTGATTTTTGAAGCTACACACGTGGCACCCGAGGGCAGGATATCGCACCACTGTCTCGGCCTTTACAGCGATGAAAATGAAATCGCTTTAAAAAGGGTCGTTCAATTCTGCCGATCCTTTGGTGTCGCCAAACTCGGCGTGCAACTCGCGCACGCCGGGCGCAAAGGTTCGGCACATACGCCGATCGAAGGTGGCAAGCCGCTCGCGGCGAACGAAAATCCATGGACTACGCTGGGACCTTCGGCATTGCCGTTTGCGCCGGGTTGGCCAGCGCCGCAGGCGATGTCCGCCAATGATCTGGACAACGTCAAACGGCAATTCGTTGAGGCTGCTGTGCGTGCCGCCCATATCGGTTTTGACGTGGTGGAGTTGCACGCCGGCCACGGCTATTTGTTGCACGAGTTCGTTTCTCCCATTTCGAATCAGCGCAACGACGAATACGGTGGCTCGCTTGAAAACCGGATGCGGTTTCCGCTTGAAGTGTTCGAAGCGGTGCGCGCGGCGTTGCCCGCGGCAATGGCGTGCGGCGCACGCATAACCGGTTGCGACTGGATCGACGGTGGCATTACCGCCGATGAGATGGTGGCTTTTGCCCGCGAACTGAAAACGCGCGGTTGCGATTTTGTCGACGTTACCTCGGGACAGATCGACCCGCGCCAGAAAATTCCCTTCGCCCCCGGATACAACGTCGAATTTGCACGGCAGGCGAAAAATCTGGCTGGTATTACCGCAATGTCAGTTGGAATGATTACGCGGGTGCAGCAGGCCGAGCGCATCATCGCCGATGGTGACGCTGACATGGTGGCACTGGCACGCGGTGCAATGGATAATCCACGCTGGGTGTGGCATGCGGCGCGCGAGCTGGGGATTGAGACAACCTACCCGAAAAACTACCAGCGTTGTCATCCGACTGTCTGGCAACGGTGACAAAGTCGAACCGCTTGCGCATTGATCGCCTGCTGAGGAGCGCCGATGAAACCCGCTGAGTGGTTGCGCAGCGCATTGGCACCGCCCAAGGACGCGCCAGACAACGCAATGGGCACCTTTGCCGGCGTATTCACGCCGAGCATCCTCACCATACTTGGCATTATTCTGTTTCTGCGCCTCGGTTATGTCGTAGGCAGCAGTGGCCTGGTCAAGGCGCTGGCGATCATTCTGCTTGCCAATGTCATTTCCGTGCTGACCACCTTCTCGGTGTCAGCAATTGCCACCAACTTCAGAGTCAAGGGCGGTGGTGTCTATTACCTGATCTCTCGCACCCTCGGTCTGCGATACGGCGGTTCCATCGGTGTCGTACTGTTTCTTGCCCAGTCGGTCTCGATCGGTTTCTATTGCGTGGGTTTTGCTGAAGCGCTGATGGCGATGACGGGCGGCGGCAATCAGTTGCTGGTACAAGGCGTCGCTACGCTTGCTGTGTTGGGATTGTTCTGGTTCGCATGGCGCGGTGCTGATGTCGCGAACCGTGTGCAGTATGTCGTCATGGCTGTTCTGGCGGCGGCACTTCTGTCGTTTATTGCCGGCGCATTGGGGCAATGGGATGGCGGTTTGCTCGCTCAGAACATGCGCCAGCCTGACCAGTCGCCACCATTTTGGATCCTGTTCGCAATCTTCTTTCCTGCTGTTACCGGGTTTACCCAGGGTGTCGCGATGTCGGGCGACTTGCGCGATCCAGCCAAAAGCATTCCGCTTGGCACTTTCCTCGCGGTCGGCTTGTCAATCGCGATCTACGTCGGTCTGGCGATCATGTTCGCTGCCAGTGCACCTAACGAAACGCTGGCAAACGATTACGGCGCCATGCGAAACATCGCAGCGGCCGGATGGCTGATCGATTTCGGCGTCGTTGCCGCGACCCTTTCTTCTGCGCTGGCGTCTTTCCTTGGCGCACCGCGAATTTTGCAGTCGCTCGCCGGCGATCGCATCTTTCCTTTGTTGCATTGGTTCGCCCAGGGCGCAGGGCCGAGCCGCAATCCGCGGCGTGGCGTGGCCCTGTCGTGTGTGATTGCGCTGTCGGTCGTAGCACTTGGCAGCCTGAATGCGATTGCCCCGGTGGTTTCGATGTTCTTCCTGGTTTCTTACGGTCTCGTTAACTATGCCACCTACTTTGAAGCAACTGCGGCGAGTCCGTCATTCCGCCCGACATTTCGCTGGTACAACCGCCACCTGAGTCTGATTGGCATGTTTGCCTGCCTCGGTGTCGCGATGGCGATCGACATCTGGTCTGCAGTCTTCGCGATCGCCATTCTGGCAGCGATTATCCAGTACCTGAAAGCGAAGGGCAGCGCAGCGCGTTGGGCCGACGGCCGGCGCGCGTTCTACCTCAAGCAGGTGCGCGAGAATCTGCTGGCTGCATCACGCGAGGTTGAGCATGCACGTGACTGGCGGCCGCATGTGCTGGCTTTTTCTGATAGCCCGGCACGCCGTGCTGGCCTGCTGCGCTTCGCTTCCTGGGTCGAAGGGGGCAGCGGGCTGACAACAGTCGTACGCGTGCTCGAAGGCGAAGGGGCGCGCATGCTCAAGTTACGCGAAACCGCTATCGAGGAGATGACCAAAGAGCTCAAGCAGTATGAATCGAATGCTTTTCCGATGGTGATTGCGGCTCCGAGTTTCGAAGCGGCGCTGCCGATTGTGGTGCAAGCCGCGGGAACTGGTCCGATCAGTATCAATACCGTTCTTGCCAACTGGATCGAAGGAAAATCCGGGCTTGCCAGCGAGTGGGCCAGTGAGCGCTTCGGGCGACGCCTGCGCACCGCGTTCCGGCTCGGCAGCAATTTGCTTATCCTGCATGCCGAACAGGATGCGTGGGACGCTTTGGACAATGTCGCCGCCAGCGAGCGTGTCATTGATATCTGGTGGCAAGCCGACAAGACCGGCCAGATGATGGTTTTGCTCGCCTACCTCATGACGCGCAGCGAGGCATGGAAAGATGCAACGATTCGTGTCATCGTCCCGGCGCAACTCGAGGGCGCCGAGTCGCATCTCGAAGAGGCCAAGTCGATTCTTGCCGCGGCGCGCATCGACGCGCAAACCGAGGTCGCAGTGGACGCCAACAGCCAGTCAATCGTGACGCACTCGGCGAGCGCATCCATCGTGTTCTTTCAGTTCGGCATTCGCGAAGGACGCATCGTTGATCCGTTTGGAAACGATGTCAGTGAAATTCTTCCGGACTTGCCGATGGTGGTCATGTCGATGGCTGCGCAAGACGTTGATCTCGAAGCGCAGCCTGACGAAGGCGCTGCCGCGCAAGCGGCGGCACTGCTTGATCGCGCCAGTGACGCGCGCAAGCGCGCGGCACTCGCCCAGCAACAGGCCGAAGAGGCTGCTGTGGCGGCCGGCCGCGCTGTGTCTGAATTGACCGCAGCGGCTACCAGCGGCGCAGATCAAGCGCGCCTCGACGCGTTGCGCCAGGCTGTTGACGCCGCACAGCAGCAGGCGCAGGAAGCAGCGCGCCGATCGGTTGTTGCAGCTGGCCGCCGGGAAGTCGCCGAGCGCGC
>JBFKXV010000281.1:0-4246 GCA_041637935.1 Burkholderiales bacterium
AAAGATGGGCGGCGCACGCGAACGCTGGCGCGCCAGAGCGGCCGCCGCAGCACGCCGACGGGCTGCCGTTTAGCAGGATCGCTGTTGATCAGACCGGCTCAGTAAGAGCGTGGCAAGCTCAGGACGCGCTCGGCGATGTAACACAGTATCAGCTGTGGACTGACTGGCGCGATGCGGCCGATTAATGATTCGCGCAAATAACGCTCGACGTGATATTCCTGAGCGTAGCCATATCCGCCGTGGGTCATCACCGCTTGCTGGCATGCGTCAAAGCAAGCTTCTCCTGAAAGGTACTTGGCGCTGTTGGCTTCGGCAGCGCATGGTTTTCCATTGTCGTAAAGCCAGGCCGCCTTCTGCACCATCAAGTTGGCAGCTTCCAGTGCCATCCAGTTCGCGGCAAGCGGATGTTGCACAGCCTGGTTCTGTCCGATCGGCCGGTCAAATACGATGCGCTCACGCGCGTAGCTAGCGGCACGCATGACCGCACAGCGGCCGAGGCCAACCGACTCGGCAGCGATCAGTATGCGCTCCGGGTTGAGGCCGTGCAGGATGTATTCGAAGCCGCGGCCCTCTTCACCGATGCGATCGTCCTCAGACACCGGCAGAGCGTCGAAAAACACCTGATTGGAATCGACCGCGTGGCGGCCCATTTTCTCGATCGTGTGAACCTCCACTTTGCTGCGATCCAGGTCGGTATAGAACAATGACAGGCCGTTCTCGGGTTTGCTGCACTGCTCGATCGGCGTGGTGCGTGCCAGTAACAGCATTTTTTCGGCGACCTGGGCAGTCGATATCCACACTTTCTGGCCCGAAACAGAATATTGTTTGCCGCGTTTCTCGGCTCTGGTTTTGATGCGCGTTGTATCCAGTCCGGTATCGGGCTCGGTGACCGCGAAACAAGCGCGCTCGCTGCCTTTGATCAGAGGCGGAAGCATGCGTTGCTTCTGTTTTTCGCTGCCGAAGACAACAACCGGATTGAGGCCGAAAATGTTCATATGCACGGCGGATGCACCGCTGAATCCGGCGCCCGATTGCGCAATCGCCTGCATCAGAATCGCGGCATCGGCAATTCCAAGCCCGGAGCCGCCGTAAGCCTTTGGCATGGCGATGCCCAGCCAACCACCGTCGGCGAGTGCTGCGTGAAACTCCGACGGGAACCGGTGATCGCGATCGCATGCCAGCCAATAGTCATCATCAAAGCCGGCGCAGAGCGTGGTGACTGCATCGCGAATACGCTGCTGGTCGGGTGTCGGTTCAAAGTTCATCGTTGTGCATTTATATGGTTGTCCAATTAAGGTGTCGATCAATCAGCGACAGACACGCTGGCGGCCGGACTGCATCGATTCGTGAAAGATCGGTTGGTAATATATCGGTTCGTAATATATCGGTTCGAATTAGACCGGATCGAATTAAACTGCGTTGCGTGACTGCGCGGACCGCAGTCAAATGCGCCACTAGTAGTATGTAATAAGTTTCGCTGCTGCGGGGTAGCCTTGCCGGCACGCGCCGGTATTCAACTGGAGACATGGAATGATTACCTATCTTTACTGGGGCCTGGTGTTTGGCCTTGCCATTGCTGCGCTGGCTATGATTGGTGTGAAGCTGAACAATCTCAAAGCAGGGCTGGCAACGACCGTCGTTATTCTTCTGGTCGGCTGGGCTGCCTACTATTTTCATTTTCAGCAGGTGTTTGTCAAACGCTATGGCGGTGTGATGGCGGTGACAGTGCCCGACGGTCAGCATCACATTTCAGCGACCTGGAAGGACGACAACCTGTGGATTGAAAACTACGATCCGGCCACTAACACTTGTCATTTCAACGAGTACTCGCGGGGAAACCTGCTCCAGGGCAAAGTCACGATCAAGAACTGTACCCCGCTGATGCCAGTGCATCCATTGGCACCTCGGCAGCCGTGATGGTCAATACACGTCTCGAGTAGATTGCACGCGCTTCAATGCCAGCCGGGTAAATACCGGCCCAATGATCTCGAAGAACACCGTCGAGCCGATGACAATCGAAAGCAGCGTTTGCCGGTGTTCGGGCAGGTGGTTTGACGCCACCAATGCCATGCCGATGGCGACACCCGCCTGCGGTAATAATGCCGGCCCCATCCAATTCCTGGTCTTCTTGTCCACGCGCGCGAGCTCAGCGCCGATCCGGGCGCCGAGAATTTTGCCGATTGCACGGCAAAGAATATAGATCCCGCCGATGAGACCGACGTCGCGAAGTGCGGCCAGTTCAAGCGTTGCCCCAGCCAGAACGAAGAAGACCACCATGAACGGCCATTCGATGTTCTCGATAGCGTGAAACGGATACTCATGGTGTTTCGCAAGGTTTGCAATCACTGCACCCATCACCATCGCGGCGATCAGAAACGACACCTCGAGCCAGATAGCCAGTCCCCCGCACACAAAGACGATTCCGAGCGCTTCGCTGAGTATTGGTTGTCCTTGTCGCAATCGACCTGTCAGGTAGGCGGCCGGCAGGCCCAGCAGTAGTCCCAGCGCCGCGCCACCACCAATTTCCCGCAGCACCATCATAATGGCGTTCGTTTCCGTCGCGGCGGTCGCGATGGCAACGCCGAAGCCGAACAGAAGCAGCGCCCACGCATCGTCAATTGCGACAATTGCCAACAACAAGTCGCGAAACGGATTGTCGGAGCCAGATTCCATCGCCACGTCCAGAACTGCCGCGGGTGCTGTCGCCGCTGCGATGCAGCCGAGGACGATGGCGATACTGTTTGGCAGTCCGGCCCACATCAGCCCGAGACTGACCAGCGCTGCCGTCACCAGCGCAGCACTGACCGAGATCCACAGCATCGGCGCAGCAAACTGCCGGATGGATCTGAAGGCAAGTTTTTCGCCGAGCAGAAAACCGACCATCAAGAGTGCTACATCGGCCACCAGTTCAAAACGTCGCGAGATCTCGGCCGGAATCCAATCAAGCCCGTTGCTGCCAATGATGGCGCCGAAGACTAATAACAGTGTCACGCGCGGCAGAAAAGTTCTCCTGCCAATCGCCGAGGTCACCAGGCCAAGCAGCAAAATGCCGCCTATTGTCAGCATGAACCGGGATGTCGATTCCATTCGCTACCTCAAGGTCTTGCCATTGCCGCGCCGAGGCTGTCATCAATTTGTCTTGCCGACGTAGCCGCAAACTTGCTTCGCTTTGATTCTGCGTAGCTAAACGCCGGTTCGTTCGAGTGCCTCTGTATCCTGCGCATGGTACGCGTGAGCCGGGCTGGAGCAGCTATCCGGTCATTTGGGAGGGAGCGTCGCGACAAACAAGCGGCTGCGCTTCAGCCACTTCAGAAAACCGGCCCGATCGAGTGTGTTTGCCTCGATCATGACCCAGCCTCTCATTGGTTTTCCGGTGACATCAAATGGCTTGACTCCGGGGTGCTCCAGGGCCTCTTGCGCTGCTTGCTCCCCGAGCCGCAGGATCAAGAAATTCTTGTATACGCCACACAGCATGTTGCCACCGATGAGATGGCAAGTGCCTCCAAACATCTTTTTTCGTGTTGTGCCCCAGCCGGCGATGGCGGCCGTGACGCGCGCATCGAGTTTTTCATCGTATGCCATTACAACGCTCTGCCTGAGGACAAGAAATTCTTGCGGGTTGTTTGTTTTCGGCTGGGACCGCGGCGTCATCAACGATCCTGTCTCGCTGTGCCGGTCTGTGCGGCTTCAAGTACGCGATGATGCGCAGCGTGACGCTCGCTCTTCCTGTATGGGTGGACACGGCACGCTACCGTAGGAGCAGAACACGCAGCATTCGCCGAGCATCGGTTTCAGAAGCGTGCTGCAACCCTTGCACTGGTAGAACCACTGGCATGCGTCGGCCGGCATGGTCTCGATCTCTGCATATTCGCATTCCGGGCAGGTGATAATGGATTGCAGCACAGGTTGAAAGGCCATCATTGTCTCCTGTTTTTCGCGGAAGGCGTGGTCATTCAGGCTTCGTTTGATCAGCCGTGTTCTCAGTGGCAGCCGAAACGATCATCGACGTGATGCGCTCCCGGATTGGTTTGCCGGCGAGCCAGGCGAACAGCACAGCCAGCACTGCGAAGGCGATGAACTGCAGTTCGAAGCGAACACGCTGCATCCTCCAGCCTTCGGGCAAATCGGCGGGAATTTCGGAGGCCGTCAGTACATTAACAAGGCTTACTATCGACGCACCGACGAAAGCGGCAAACAGCCCGACGGCGAGTAGATGAAAGCGGAATCCACCGCGCAGTTCGGTGAG
>JBFKXV010000282.1:0-4231 GCA_041637935.1 Burkholderiales bacterium
AGACGGGCAGACAAAACAGGATGGTCGCGCCGAGAACTGATTTCATTCGATCACTCCGCGAGGTGGCTTCCCGCCAGTATAGTCAGCAACCACACTGCGGCGAATATCGCTTGCGCGTGAAACGATGTTTCAGGGTTGATGGAACTCGGCGGCCACGCGCGCAATGATGTCCATCATCATGCGCAGCGTCGGCGATGGATCGGTATCTGTGCGAACTGTCAGCCCGACCGCGCCCTGGGTTTCGCTGGTGTCGACATTCAGCAGAGACAGCGTGCCATCTTCCAGGTCATGTTCGACGACGCCCCTGGAAACCATCCAGACCGCGTCCGTGTCGCGCAGGAACTGCCGGCAGAAATCGGACGAGCGAGCCTCAATCACATTTTGCATCGCGCCGACACCATGCGCGATGAGATAGCGATCGATGACGGGACGCATGACGCCGTCGGCGGTTGGCATCAACAATGTCATGTGCTCCAGCATCGACATATCGAAGCTGGGTTGACCGGCCAGCGGATGCCCGGCGCGGACAACGAAAACCAGTTGCTCAGAGTACAGGTGAATGAAGGACAAGCCCTGCATTTCCTTTGGTCGTGCAAGCCGGCCGACAACCAGGTCCAGTTCGCCAAGCCGAAGCTGATCCAGCATCGTACGGTTCGCGGCGGTGATGATACGGATCTTGGTGCTGTGGTGTTTGCGGAACTCGAGCACCGAGCGCGGCATGAACTGCGCCGCAACGCCGAGTAAAGCGCCGATACTGAGCATTCCGCCCCCCTGCATACGCGTCTGCGCGATGCCGTCGAGGCCTTCTTTCAGTGCTGCGATGCTGGATCCTGCCGAACGCAAGAACACGCGTCCCGAAGCAGTCAGCGTCAGCCCGCCCCGGCCGCCACGTTCGAACAGCCGAGTCTGGAGAATCTCCTCCAGTTCGGCCAGCGTCTTGGAAGCCGCAGGTTGGCTGATGTTGAGCGCATAGGCCGCGGCGCTGATCTTGCGTGACCGCGCCGCCTCGAGGAAACAATTGAGGTGGCGATGGCGAATGCGGCTAAGCAGTTGTTTGGTTTCGATGTTCGGATCTGAAATAACCATTTGGTTATTATAAAGAGATAATTATTCATTATCCATAACCAATTTTGCGGACTAAAATTGATTTCTTACGGAAGAGTGCCGGGGGATACGCATCGACGCCTCTGGCTCCGGAAATGCAGGCGCACGAAATCAAGGGGACACCGTAATGACCGAATCGTCGAAGAAATTCAACTTAAATGAGTACATTCCGTGCCAGCTGGCATCGTTAAGCCGCTCCATAATGCGTGCGCTGGCGAGCGTATTTGAGGACCGTTTCGACATTTCCCTGCCGGAATGGAAGGTACTCGCGATCATCGCAGAAAAGCCCGGCTTGTCCGCCGTAGCCGTGGCGCGGCTGGCACAGATGGATACCGTTGCCGTGAGTCGGGCAGTCACAAAATTGCTGGAGCGGGCACTGATTCAACGCGAACTGGATTGCCAGGATCGGCGTTGCTCGGTGCTGAATCTTTCACCACGCGGTATTGAATTTCATGCACAAGTCACGCCGCTCGCGACGGAGCTCGAAGCCGACCTTTTGGGCGAACTGTCGGATGATGTCAAACTGGCATTGAAAAAGGCAATCAAGTCGCTGCATGCAAAGTCGAACTTGCTCGCCGAACATTACAGTGCACGGCCGGCGCGCATGTCACCGCCTCAGCATCTCGAAAATCGGCAGACCGCCGCGAACCGATTTCTGGAGAATCACCCGGCACCGTTACTCGGTAATCGGATGAACAGAACCGCGAATTTGATTCGTTAAGCGGCAGCAATGCCGACAATGAGTAACCGCCGGGAATTCCTGGCCAATGCGGGAGGCGCCGCAATTCTGGCCGCCTGGCCGGGCCACCTTCTTGCCTGCGAGAAGTTGCCGCGAAGGCCTATTCCCGGCAGCGCCGAATCGCTGCCCGTCATCGGGTTGGGCTCGACCAAACCGGTTCGCCGGATTGCGACGGATGGTACCGAGCCACTCGCGAATGTAATGCGGATGCTGCTGTCACGCGGTGGCAACGTCATAGATACGGCGCCGAGGCCTACGGAAATCGATGCCGCATTCGGCCAGTTACTCGACAGCCCCGAGTTTCGCGACCGACTATTTGTCGCCGCGAAAATCAATGCGTCAGGCAAGGATGCCGGCGTCGCCCAGTTCAGACAGACGCAGCGCCTGTTACGCAGACCGACGCTGGATTTGGTGCAGGTTGAGAGTATGGTCGATCTCGACGCGCACTGGCCGAGCCTGGTCGGCTGGAAGGCGACGGGGCAGGCACGCTATATCGGTGTCACGGTCGCGCACGAAACTAAATATGCAGCGCTCAAATCGTTCATGGAGCGCGAGTCGCCCGACTTTATCCAGATCAACTATTCGGTGATGGAAACGCTGGCCGAGGCACGGCTCCTGCCGCTTGCAATCGAGCTCGGCACCGCGGTGTTGGTCAACGGGCCGTTCATGAACGGCGATTATTTCAAGATCACGAACGGCCAGGATTTGCCGTCATGGGCTGGCGAATTCGATTGTTCAAGCTGGGCGCAGTTCTCACTTAAGTATATTCTCGGTCATCCGGCAGTAACCTGCGTATTGACTGAAACCACGAATCCGATGCACATGCGTGAAAATCTGGGTGCCGCATCCGGTCGATCGCCGGATGAAGCCATGAGAAAACGCATGCGGGAAATCGCGAGGGCTCTAATCTGATGTCAAAATTGAAATTGACGTTCGCATGCGGTCCGTACGACAGGATGGAGGCACTGCACTACAAGCGCATCGACGTTGAAGGTATCGACCTCAATTACCTCGAAATTCAGGCGCCGCGCGAGATTTTCGACAGAATGGTCGGCGACCTGGCATTCGACATGTCGGAATTGTCTCTGGCCGAACATGTCGGCATGACCGCCAAGGGCAATAGCCCGTTTGTAGCAATTCCGGTTTTTCCCTCAAAAGCATTCCGGCACGGCTTCATCTGCATCAATCGGCACGCCGGTATCAAGGAGCCGAAGGACCTCGCCGGCAAGCGCATCGGCGTTCCGCTGTATACCATCACCGCGGCAATCTGGATTCGGGGCGATCTCGAGAATGTGTACGGCGTCGACTTGTCCGGCGTGCAGTGGGTGCAGGGCGCCGTAGAGACGCCCGGAACGCACGGCAAGCCACCGGCACCACCGAAGCTTCTGAAACCTGTCGATATCGTGCAGAACACTTCGGACAAATCACTGTCCGACATGCTCCGGGACGGCGAAATAGACGCGTTGATCGGATCGCGCCTGCCGGACTCGGTGCGTACGGATCCGGACAAGGTTACGCGCCTGTTTGCCAACCCTCGCGAAGAGGAGAAACGCTACTACCGCGAATTCGGCATCCATCCGATCATGCATACGGTCGCGATCCAGCGGGAAATTTATGAGCAGAACCGTTGGATCGCGACCAGCCTGTTCAAGGCGTTTCTCGAATCCAGAAAATGGGCGCTCGACAAAATGTATTTTTCCGCTGCACAGCGTTACATGCTGCCGTGGCTATATGACGATTTGCACGAAGTGGATGAGATTTTTGGCGACCAACTTTGGGCCTACGGTGTCGAGGAAAACCGGCCGACGCTCGAGGCCTTCGTCAAGTACATGCGACAACAACACTTTATCAAGAAAGAAATACCAGTTAACGACCTGTTTGTGCCGATTCACGGTCGTATCGAATAGACTCGGTTCATTGCGATTCCGGCTTTGTCAACATATTCCCGCAACCACACTTGGTCGCCCAGTATTCCCAGGCGCGCCATGTCTCCGGGGAGTACGGTTTGTAGCCTCTGTTGCGCGCATCTATTTCTCCCTGCGACAACGATTTTATGTTACCGCCAAGGCGCAATGCCGCCGACAGTGCCCTGGCGTTTCGCGGCAGGAAGACTGACATACGCACAACTTCGATCAGCGAGCGCGCCGCTGCCGCAAAGCCGTGGCCGCGCATAAGCGCCACGTTGTTGTCGGCCAGTGTTTTTGCCAGGTCGCGGCCCTGTTCCATATTCGCAACCAGCAGGTTGGTATCGCCAAATCGGTCGGCGATGTCCCACACCGGAACGTCCGCACCGATAAAGCTGCCCGAGTGAATGACCGGACGTAACGGCGTGCCGTCGGCAATGCCAAATGGGAGAATATCCTCTGCGTGCGCATGCACGACGGACAT
>JBFKXV010000283.1:0-4213 GCA_041637935.1 Burkholderiales bacterium
AACCGCGGTTTTGAAGGCTGATCCCTGTTCCAGGGACAACGACGCCTGACCCGAATCCGCTGTAGTTGGACTGAATGAAGGAAATCATCATTCCTGAAGCGTCTGCCGCCGTGAGGTAGACAGTCTCGGACGACGACGGTTGTCCGTGGCTGAACTGGCCAGCAGCGGATTGATCGATCAATGCGGCGCGCGTGTCCAGATAGGAATCGTTGCACAAGTCCGAGGCCGACAGTGTCATCGTCGCCGGGTCGGAAACGAAACGGTAGGTATCGGCAAATGCCAGCTTCATGGCTTCGACTTGCAGGTGCACTGACTCGGCCGACTCTGGGCGCAGGGACTCCAGGTCAAATCGGTTCAGAATGCCGAGTGCTATTAGTGCGGCAATGCCTTGACCATTAGGCGGGATCTCATGAAGCAACAGGTCTCGGTATCCGCTTGAGATCGGATCGACCCAGTCGGCCTGATGAGCTGCGAGATCGTCCACAGTCATAACGCCGCCGTTGCGTGCACTGTGCGCAGCGATCTGTTCTGCTAATGCGCCACGATAAAACGCGTCTCCCCGCGACTCAGCAATTTGTTTCAACGTTTGCGCGTGGTCAGGCAAACGGATGCGGTCGCTCGTTTCTGGAATTCGACCGTTCGGCAGAAACGTGTCTGCGAACCCCGGCTGCTCCTTGAGCCTCGGGACCTGTCTGGACCATTGCTGGGCAACCACAGGCGAAAGCGCGAATCCGTTTTCGGCGTACTCAATTGCCGGTACGAATAATTGCTCAAAGGGCAATTTGCCGAATTTCTCCGACAAAGCGACCCACGCAGAAACAACACCGGGAACCGTGACGCTATCCCATCCTTCGGTTGGCATATGCGCAAGACTTTCGAATCGCGACCGGTTCCAGCCTTGAGGGGCGCGTCCCGAGGCGTTGAGGCCATGCAACTGCACTCCGTCCCAAACGATGGCAAAAGCATCGGAGCCAATGCCGTTCATTGTCGGCTCGACGACGGCCAAGGCGATTGCCGTGCCGAGCGCGGCGTCAACCGCGTTTCCACCAGAGAGCAGCATTCGCAAGCCTGCTTGGGCTGCGAGAGGCTGAGAGGTTGCGACAACATTGGAGGCCAGCACCGGGCTGCGCCTCGACGCATAAGGTGTGTGCCAGTCGATCGGATGTTCACTCATACTCGGACAATGATCGGCGATAACACAGCGTGAAACGTCGCTGGCATCCGCCATACTGTAATTGAAGGGTTGCAGTTTACCGCTTCTGCGCCGAAGCGACCGGGTGAGTTGCCAATGACAGCCTGACGATGCTGACGCGATTTAATGTGCGGTGAGTATTCCGCGCGTAGAAACCAGGCTAATCCGGAGGGCGTGTGCAAAGTGCCACAGCCATTGCCTGCATCGTGCTACCAGACTCGGGTTCTTCGGCAAACACGGCCAATCCAAGGCTCGGGGCGTGTCCATAGAGGGCCAGGTCGAATTTCAGCTCGTTGCGCAGCGACTGGCCCGGTGCAATTGGGAACGGCCCTTTGAGCTCACGCACAACAAACTCGTGATAGAGCTTCTTGCCGGCGTTCTCACCGGCCTTGACTTCGCTGTGAAGTCGGTTCTGGTAAAGCGCGACAAATAAATGGGCGCTTCGTATATCGAGATTACGACCCTCGATGGATACGTTGAGGACGTTTTCTTTGTGCTGCTGGCTCGTCGAGATAGAAACTTTCGCTGCATTTTTGTTGATCGATCTCAGTTGCTTGCCGAGGTCGCCGCGCCGCCAGGGCTGGCGGTAATCCTTGCCATCCAGAACAAACTGCGGCGTATATATGAAAGAAGCCTGATTGCGACCCGCAATGAGACGCTGTCGTTGCGAGAACAAGGGCTGCGCAAAGCGATCCTTCCAGCCAATGTAGTCCCAGTAATCGACGTGGAAAGCCAGAGGAACGACCTGCTGCGGACCGACTCCACGGCCTCGAAGTCCGTTTAGCCAGCGATCGGCAGGCGGACAACTGTTACACCCTTCAGATGTGTACAGCTCGAGCAAGGCGACGCGCTGTTCGCTGCTTTCCGCGCTGCATTCGAACGCGTACGATGAAGAAGGCAGCAACGCAGTCGCCAGCGATAGACAAACTGCGAGGCGTTGGCAGGTCGAAATCATGTCGCGGAGTGCCGCTTGGATTTTGCTATGATGTGGCTTTGACACGCGGGCTGGTACACGTTGTATCCAAATTTCGAAGGGAGGACCACCTCTGGCGGTAACGCCGAGGCCGATCCTTGCTATCTGTCAGTACGCATCGCGCCATCGCCCGGATGCGTAGCATTTGCCCCCTCTTATTGCGTCGCACTGCGAAAGCCCCGCGGGGCTGACATGACTCAGTATCTCAGAATTCACTCCGACAATCCGCAGCGCCGCCTTGTCAAGCAGGCGGTTGAGGTGCTTCGCTCGGGCGGGCTGATCGTCTACCCGACTGACTCCTGTTATGCCCTGGGCTGTCAGATTGGCAACAAGAACGCTCTGGAACGCTTGCGCAGGGTTCGGGAAGTTGACGAACAGCACCGTTTCACGCTGGTGTGTAGCGGCCTTGCGGAAATTTCGCGCTATGCCCGGGTGGACAATGTGCAATACCGGTTGCTTCGCATGGTCACGCCGGGTAGCTACACGTTCATTTTGCGCGCCGGTCGGGATGTTCCAAAACGCTTGCTCAACGCGCGGCGCAAAACCATCGGTTTGCGGGTTCCGGACCATCCAGTTGTTTCGGCGCTGCTCGATGAGCTCGGTGAACCGATATTGAGCTCAACTTTGATTCTTCCGGGCGAAGAGCTGCCGCCGTCGGATATCGCCGACGTGCGCGGCGACCTGGAACGTAAGGTGGATATGATTCTGGATTCCGGTTCGTGCGGATTGGAAATGACCACCGTTGTCGATTTGACGAGCGACGTGCCGGAATTGATCCGCGCTGGAAAAGGTCCGTTGCAACCATTCGGCTTTGACATTACGGACTAACTGATGGACGTTTCCAATCTTGTCCAGTTAATCGCGCTTTACGCTATTCCTGCCATCTTCGCGATCACGCTGCATGAAGCTGCCCATGGTTATGCGGCCCGCTATTTTGGTGACCCGACCGCCTACCAGGCGGGACGCATCAGTCTGAATCCGATTCGTCATATCGATCCAATCGGCACATTGCTGATACCCGCCGTGGTGTTGTTTGCCAGCGGTGGCAAATTCGCGTTCGGCTGGGCCAAGCCGGTACCCGTTAATTTTGGCATGTTGCGAAATCCGAAGCGCGACATGCTATGGGTTGCTGCTGCGGGTCCCGGCGCAAATCTGTTCATGGCGGTGCTATGGGCGTTGCTTTTCAAGTTTACTGCCGTCATGCCGGTGAACTATTTCTCGGAACCGGCGCTACGCATGGCGGAGGGCGGGATCATCATCAATCTGGTGTTGATGGTGCTGAATCTGTTTCCTTTGCCACCACTTGATGGCGGACGGATTGCAGTGAGCCTCCTGCCACATCGATTGGCTTACCAGTTCTCACGAGTCGAGCCATACGGAATGATCATTCTGATGGTGCTGCTGTTTACCGGTGTGCTCGGCGCGGTCATGCTGCCGATCATTGGTGTCGCCTGGTACGTTATCAGAAGTATTTTCGGAATCTGATGGAGAGTACAGCTCATGTTTGATGATCGGGTGCTGTCCGGAATGCGCCCAACCGGCGCCTTGCATCTGGGGCATTACCACGGTGTGCTAAAAAACTGGCTGAGTCTTCAACACGAGCATCAGTGCCTGTTCTTTGTGGCCGATTGGCACGCTCTAACAACCCACTACGACACGCCCGAGATAGTCGAGGCAAACGTGTGGGACATGTTGATCGACTGGCTCGCAGCGGGGGTCGATCCGGCGCTGGCGACCCTGTTTATTCAATCGCGTGTACCCGAGCATGCCGAGTTGCACCTGCTCATGTCGATGATTACACCACTTGGATGGCTCGAACGGGTGCCGACTTACAAGGACCAGCAGGAGAAGCTCGCAGAAAAGGATCTATCGACCTACGGATTCCTAGGCTATCCACTACTGCAAAGTGCTGACATCCTGATCTATCGCGCCAATCTTGTGCCGGTTGGCGAAGACCAGGTGCCACACATCGAATTTACGCGTGAAATTGCGCGTCGCTTCAATCATGTCTACGGACGCGAACCGGGATTCGAGGAAAAGGCTGAAGC
>JBFKXV010000284.1:0-4185 GCA_041637935.1 Burkholderiales bacterium
CGCAACACGAATCTTCATCTCTCGCGCCGTGTTGGGAACGTAATCGAGGTCGCACTCGGGATCCTGCTCAACCAAATTGATGGTCGGCGGCGCGACCTGTTGCTTGATGGCGAGGGCGAGAAAAACAGCCTCAACACCACCGGCCGCTCCGAGCAAATGGCCGACACTGGATTTTGTCGAACTCACCGCCAATTGCTTGGCATGGTCTCCAAAAGTACGTTTAACCGCGACCGTCTCCGCTATGTCTCCGAGCGGCGTCGAGGTGCCATGGGCATTGATGTAATCGACTTCGTCGAGATTGATTGCGCCATTTTTGAGCGTATTGAGCATACACCTCGATGCGCCTTCGCCATCCGCGCTAGGTGCGGTGATGTGATGCGCATCGGCACTCATGCCGAAGCCGGCCAGTTCGCAGTAGATCTTGGCGCCGCGCTTTTTGGCGTGTTCGTACTCTTCCAGGACGAGCACGCCCGCCCCCTCGCCGAGAACAAACCCGTCACGCCCAACATCCCACGGCCGGCTGGCCGTGGCCGGGTCATCGTTGCGTGTGCTCAGGGCGCGGGCAGCGGAAAAACCGCCGACTCCCAGCGAACAAACACTGGATTCCGAGCCACCGGCGACCATCACATCAACATCGCCATATTCGATCAAGCGCGCCGAATCGCCAATACAGTGCGTCGCTGTAGTGCATGCGGTGACGATCGCCAGGCTCGGCCCCTTGAAACCGTACATGATCGAAAGGTTGCCCGAGATCATGTTGATAATGGCCCCGGGAATAAAGAACGGTGAAATTTTGCGCGGGCCGCTTTCGAGCAGGAGTTGCTTGGTTTCCTCGATCATCGGCAATCCGCCAATGCCGGAGCCGATATTGATTCCGATGCGCTCCGCATTGTCCGGATGCTTTTCGATGCCCGCGTCCCTGATCGCCTCTATGCCCGCGGCCAGCCCGTAATGAATGAACACGTCGACGCGACGCGCTTCTTTCGGGGAAATATACTGGGATACATCGAAGTTCTTGACTTCGCCGGCAATGCGCGACGCGAAAGGCGAAGCATCGAAGCGGGTAATTCCGGTAATTCCGGATTTACCAGCGAGGATGTTTGACCAGGCTTCTTGTACCGTGTTGCCGACCGGACACACAGTGCCCAGGCCCGTAACAACAACGCGTCGCCGTGACAAATAAACTCCGTTTGCGTGGGTGACGCCTGTTGAATAACTCAGGCGTTCAGGTTGGAATTAATGTAATCGATAGCTTGTTGAACGGAGGTAATCTTCTCCGCTTCTTCATCAGGAATTTCACATTCGAACTCTTCCTCAAGCGCCATTACGAGTTCGACAGTGTCAAGCGAATCAGCACCCAGGTCGTCAACGAACTTCGATTCACTCTTGATATCGGATTCGTTCACGCCCAGTTGCTCGGCGACGATTTTCGTGACGCGCTGTTCAATCGATTCCATCTATTAACCCCTTCCCTTTTCAAACGAAAGTTTCCATCGTTGGCGCGACGCGCCGGGGCTTACCGCAGCTCGGTACCCCCGCCAAAGACGCCGCGTATTCTAGCAAAATTGCCGGCCCTCCGGCGTCAATCCATGAGCATTCCGCCATTGACGTGAATAGTAGCGCCGGTCACATAAGCCGCCCCCTCAGACGCCAGGAACAACACCGCCTCGCCAACCTCATTGGGAGAACCGAAACGGCCCAGCGGGACGTGGCCAACGAGCGAATTTCGCTGATCTTCGCTTAACGCGCGCGTCATGTCGGTATCGATGAATCCGGGCGCGACACAATTAACGGTGATATTCCGGCTGCCAAGTTCACGTGCCATCGATTTGCTAAACCCTTCTACACCCGCTTTGGCAGCGGCATAGTTCGCTTGCCCCGCGTTACCCATGAAGCCCACCACCGAGGTGATGTTGATGATACGTCCCGAGCGCGCCTTCATCATGGGACGTGCGACCAGTTTTGTTAAGCGGAAAATCGGCTTCAGGTTGGTTTCCATGATGTCGTCCCATTCCTGATCCTTCATCCGCATGAGCAGATTGTCACGTGTGATTCCCGCGTTGTTGACCAGTATGGATACCGGGCCCAGATTCTTCTCAATGTCGGCAACCACCGACTCGCACGCGCCGGCATCGGTGACATCCAGTTCGTAACCGGCGCCCTCGAGCCCGGCGGACTTCAGATAATCCGTGATCGACGCCGCACCATTGGCGCTCGTCGCCGTGCCGGCAACCTTGGCACCAGCCGTGCCAAGCATGATCGCGATTGCCTTGCCGATGCCACGGCTGGCACCGGTCACCAACGCAGTTTTGCCGGCCAGGCCCTGTTCCATTATTGTTCGCCCTTCAATGCCGCAACGGTTTCATTAAGACTGTTCGCATCGACCAGCGCGATGGTCTTCGCATCGCCTCCGATCCGCTTGTTCAGACCAGCAAGCACCTTGCCCGGCCCACACTCGACAATGTGGGTAACGCCGGACTCGTTGAGCTTGGTAATGGTCTCTGCCCAGCGCACCGGCTGATAGACCTGGCGGACCAATGCTTCGCGAAGCGCATCAATGCTGCTCGCCACAGATACGCTTTCATTGTGGATGACCGGTACTTTGGGCATTTGGATGGGCAGCTTGCTCAACTCCTTTGCCAGTCGCTGCGCCGCTGGTTTCATCAGCGTGCAATGAGACGGTGCGCTCATCGCCAGCAACATTGCCCGCTTGGCACCGCGTGATTTGGCAGCTTCAACGGCGCGTTCAACGGCGGCCCTTTGGCCAGCAACAACAACCTGGCCCGGCGCGTTGAAGTTCGCCGCCTCTGCGACCTCTGCCCCATCACTCGCTTCCTTACAGGCGGCAAGGACACCCGCGTCATCGAGCCCCAGAATGGCAGCCATTGCACCGGTCCCGGCAGGCACTGCGTCCTGCATCGACTGTGCCCGAAGTCGCACCAGCGGAACGGTATCAGAGAACTTCATTGCTTCGGCTGCGACCAGCGCAGAGTATTCGCCAAGGCTGTGACCGGCGAGCACGTCAGGCCGTCGCCCGCCGGCATCGATCCAGGCCCGGAAAACAGCAATGCCTGCTACTAACATCAGCGGCTGCGTATTGGTTGTGAGGTTGAGTACCTCGGCCGGACCCTTCTCGACCATCGACCAGAGGTCTTCGCCAAGCAGCTCAGACGCTTCCGCGAACGTATCCCTGACCGGCTTCACGTCAGCGAAAGCAGTCATCATGCCGACTGATTGCGAGCCTTGTCCCGGAAATACAAATGCCAGTTTCATGTTTCGTCCGTTAAATTTCGCAGCAACTCAATCGCCTTGTAACTCAATCGCCTTGTAACTCAACCGCGGTGTAACTCAAAAGCGTCGCAGCTCAATCGCCTCGCAACTCAATCGCCTCGCAACTCAATAGCGAACCAATACGCCGCCCCAGGTAAATCCGCCGCCGACACCCTCGAGCAACAGGTTATCGCCGCGCTTGATCCGGCCGGCGCTGACCGACTCGTCGAGTGCCAGCGGTATCGATGCCGCCGAGGTGTTGCCATGACGCTCTACCGTGGAAATCAAGCGCTCGAGCGGCAGCTTCAGTTTGCGCGCAGTTGCTTCCATGATGCGAATGTTCGCCTGATGGGGAATGAACCAGTCGACGTCAGATACTGACATGTTCGCGGCTTCGAGAACTTCGCGCGCAACCTCGTCGAACACGCGAACCGCAAATTTAAAGACACTGCCGCCGTCCATCTGCACCAGGGGCGAACCGATGGTTTTGCCACCACACACCCAGCCGGGTACTGAAAGTTTGTCCGCATAGGCACCATCTGCGTGGAGTTTCGTCGCCAGAACGCCCGGCTCCGGCGAGGCAGACAGCACCACCGCGCCGGCGCCATCGCCAAACAACACGCAGGTCGTCCGATCGGTCCAGTCAAGAATGCGCGAGTAGACTTCGGCGCCGACGATCAAGGCGTTCTTCGCCTGGCCTGACACAATAAACATGTTGGCAATTGTGATGGCATAAACGAAACCGCTGCACACTGCCTGGACGTCGAACGCAGGGCAACCAGCGATACCCAGTTTCGACTGCAGGATGCACGCTGTGCTCGGGAACACCATGTCAGGTGTCGTGGTTGCCACGATAATGAGGTCAATGTCAGCCGGAGCCAAATCCGAATTGGCAATCGCACGCTGCGCCGCCGC
>JBFKXV010000285.1:0-4184 GCA_041637935.1 Burkholderiales bacterium
ATGCAGTTGTGATTGAGTGCGTCGCTGACGACCAGCGTATCGCGCGTAATCAACTGCGGCAGCACTCCAACGACAGTCGCATAGGCGGCGCTCGTCACCATCGCAGATTCGCGGCCATGAAATGCGGCCAGCTCGCGTTCCAATTCGATGTGTTGCGCGTAGGTGCCGCTGATGAAACGCACCGCGCCCGGTCCGGTACCGAACAGTTCCGCTACCCGGGCCTCGGCGTCAATCACTCGCGGATGCAGACTCAATCCGAGGTAGGAATTCGAGTTCATGCGAAGAAATGTGCGCTCGCCGTAACCTTCGAGCACGTAGCGTTCGCTCAATCCGCCTTGCGCCGGTCGCAAGCCCACAATGATCTTTTCATCGCCCTTGGCGATTCCCTTTGCGCGGAGCCCGGCAACGTGGTCTTCAAAATAACCTTGCAGTTTTTCAAGCGTCATCGGGTCTCACAGTCTTTTGGATAGGTTTTCGAGCATGTCGTCGACCATGGCATCGAGATCATAGTCAGGCTGCCAGTCCCATTCATGGCGCGCGGCACTGTCGTCCATATAGCGGGGCCATGATTCGGCAATGGCCTGTCTTACCGGATCAATCCGGTACTCCATCACAAATCCGGGAATGCGTTGCTTGATCGCCGCCGCCAATTGCTCAGGCGCGAAGCTCATTGCTGTCACGTTGAAGCTGTTGCGATGAATCAGGCGCGCGCTGTCGGCCTCCATCAAATGGATCGCTGCCTTGATCGCATCCGGCATATACATCATGTCGAGCCGCGTTCCCTCGGCGAGAAAGCACGCATAGCGCCGGTGTTTGATCGCTTCATAGAAAATGTGCACGGCATAGTCGGTGGTTCCGCCGGTGGGTGGCGTCTGATGAGAGATCAGACCGGGATAACGAACGCCGCGCGTATCCACGCCGTAGCGCTGATGATAGTAGTCACACAACAACTCGCCGCTGACTTTGGTGATGCCGTACATGGTGTTGGGGCGCTGAATGGTGTCCTGCGGTGTATTCTCCGGCGGCGTCATCGGCCCAAACGCACCGATTGAACTGGGAAAGAATACGCTACAGCCATGCGCCCGGGCGACTTCCAGCACGTTGAACAAACCGCCCATGTTCACGTCCCACGCCAGCGGCGGTTTTTTCTCGGCATCGGCCGACAACAACGAAGCCAGATGAAAAATCGTATCGACGCGGCGTTGCCCTACCACTTGTTCCAGCGCTTCGCGTTGCGTCACGTCAATCCGGCAAAACGGCCCTTCCTCGACCAGGCTCTTGTCCGGTTCGCGCCGATGCCCGGCAGCGATCACGTTCTGTCCGCCGTACTCGATCCGCAGCGCCCGCGTTAACTCGGTGCCGATTTGACCGGTTGCGCCGGTAATCAGAATTGTCTTCATATATCAGGCCGGTAGACCGCCTCGATGACGAGCTTAGCTCCGACAAAAAACAAGCAGTTGCGCTCGATCAAGGTCGGTTTGGCAGCGAAGCGGATCTCAGGCACCCGTGTTCTCCACTATTCGCTGATAGATGGCGGCATCCTCTGCCGAGAAACAACAGAACACGACTTGCTGTATCGAAGGATGCTGCCGCGCTACCGCCCGCACCGTCTCTACCGCGAGCGGCGCCGCAAGTTCGACCGGATAACCAAAGATGCCGGTGCTGATGCCGGGAAAGGCCACACTGTGCACCCCGTTCTGCGAAGCGACCTCGAGGCTGCGCCGATAGCATGAGGCGAGCAGATCTGCTTCACCGTGATCGCCGCCGCGCCAGACCGGCCCGACGGCGTGGATGACAAAGTTTGCCTTGAGGCGGTAGCCCCGCGTCAGCTTGGCGTCGCCGACCGGACAGCCACCGAGCCCGCGGCATTCCTCCAGCAGCTCCAGACCGGCGGCGCGGTGAATTGCTCCGTCCACTCCGCCGCCACCAAGCAACGAACTGTTGGCGGCATTGACGATAGCGTCAACATCGAGCGTCGTAATGTCAGCCAGTTTGACACTCAGCACAGCGACCATAGAGCTGTCACCTCCGAACATCGGCGATTGGGGCAAGAACCCGGCAACAAGCTGTAACGATACATCTGTATCGCATCAATTGTGTACCGAAGCAGTTTTTTGCGGACGCAGTTTTTCACAGAAGCAGTTTTTTACAGAAGCGATGTGGCGTGTGCAAGAATAGCGCTTACCAGATCAATAGTCGGCCAGACCATTCAAACAATCACGATGACCAATACCGCTTACGGCGAAGTTCCTCTTGATTCGCGCATACGCTCCCGCCTCGTTGCGAACAACAACGGCTTGAACATGCACGTTCTGGAAGCGGGCCACGAACAGAACAACCGTCCTTGCCTGTTATTGCTGCACGGATTTCCGGAACTGGCCTACAGCTGGCGCAAGGTCATGCCCGAACTGGCGTCAGCCGGCTACCACGTCATCGCGCCCGATCAGCGCGGCTTCGGCCGCACCACCGGTTGGCACGCTGATTACGACGATGACATCCGGCCGTTCGGACTGCTCAATCTGGTACGCGATGTAGTCGGGCTGGTATCGGCGCTGGGATACCGCTCGATCGACGGCGTTATCGGCCACGACGCAGGCTCATTGGTGGCCGGCTGTTGCGCCCTGATCCGCCCGGACCTGTTCCGCTCGGTCGTCATGATGAGTGCGCCCTTCCCCGGCCCGCCACGGCTGCCTTTCGGTTCTGACGGCACCAGTCAGAATCCAACGATCAGTACGCCCGACATGAATGCCGATCTCGCCGCGCTCGATCCGCCGCGCAAGCACTACCACTGGTACTACTCCACGCGGGAAGCCAACCAGGACCTATTGCAATGTCGGCAGGGCGTTCACGATTTCATGCGCGCCTACTACCATCACAAAAGTGCCGACTGGAACCAGAATCAACCGTTCCCGCTTGAAGCGTGGACCGCGAGTGAACTCGAAAAAATGCCGACCTATTACATCATGCCGCTCGAACAGACTATGCCTGAATCGGTCGCCGCGGAAATGCCCTCGCCCGCGGAGATCGCTGCGTGTAAATGGCTCACCTATGACGAGTTGCGCGTCTATAGCAGCGAGTACACGCGCAACGGTTTCCAGGGCGGACTGCAATGGTATCGCTGCGGCACCAGCGGACTGAACGAATCGGATCTGAAACTGTTTTCCGGCCGCACCATCGACCTGCCTTCATGCTTTATTGCCGGCAGCAGCGACTGGGGCACTCATCAGAAACCCGGCTATCTGGAAACGATGCGCAATGAGCTTTGCACCGCGATGCGCGATATTCACCTTGTTAACGGCGCTGGCCACTGGGTTCAGCAGGAACAGCCGCAGCAGGTCAGCGGCTTGCTGCTGGAATTTTTGAATCAATCGGCCGGGCTGAAAGGCGCGCCGGTCAGCGCAGCGCGCGCCTGATGGCTACTGACTTTCGCTTTTATTGCTCTCGAAGATAGAGGTAACGGTACCATCGACGCTGATCAGTCTCGTGCCCTCTTCGTCCCAGGTGAGTACGTCGAGCATCCCGCAGGCAGCACCGATTTCGGTCTCGGAATCCGGAGCCTTGCCAAGAAGTTCGAGCGCTTCCGCGAGCGGCATGCCAACTTCGGGGCGCCGGGCGTTCGACTGAGGGTATTCGGCAGTTTGCTGCTCATCTGCCGCCACTGTGGGATCAATTGCAGAATCCATTGCCAATAAATGGTCTCCGGTCACGCCACCCTGCCCGCCAAATGCCAGACCTGCCGGCAACGCCAGAGCCAGGCACCAGCCGCACAAGCGGACGCTGACAACAAAGACGCGCACTAATCCAAATATTTTCATCCGGCCGTGAATTTGCCTGGTTTCTCGATACATACTACGTTCCCACGGCATTACGATACGCGCCTTTGCGATCCTTTGCACCCGAATCAAGAGGCTAGGGCCTGTTAACACACATTGGGTCGATGCGTTGCTCCCCAAAATGGGGTCAGGCAAGGCGCGAGGAGTGCAGTTTGGCTATTCCAAATAAACGACGAGCAACACAGCATGGCACCATTTTGGGGGCAACCCCGATTCTGATAAAAACATGGGACGGGGTCAATTTGGTGCGATTCTGCGTTACAGCTCGCTTATGTGGGATGGCCACACCGCGCTCGCTGCGCCTTGTCTCACACCAAATTGACCGCCGTCGCACCGATCCAATATGTGTTA
>JBFKXV010000286.1:0-4172 GCA_041637935.1 Burkholderiales bacterium
AAAGTAAAACAGGCGCAAGACTGGGGTCTTGCGCCTTTTTTCGTTTTCCAGGTTGTGTTTGCGGTCGCCGGGCAACCGAAAGTCCCGCGGAATACGCTGCGCTTCTTCCCCGGAATACGCTTCGCTTCTTCCGGGCTACGGGACTGCGGCGAGATTAGCGGGACACTGGTTCGCGGATTCGGTCGAGCCGGACGAAGTCATATTTGAGTCCGCTGGCGGCATCGTTGCGCGACTCGCGCTGCGTCTCGTTCCACTGGGCCGGGTCGATTTCGGGAAACAGCACATCGCCGTCGAAGTCGTGATCGATCAGCGTCAGTTCGATGCGCCCGGCCAGCGGCAGCGCCAACTGATAGATTTGCTGGCCGCCGATGACAAACACCAGGTCAGAGCCGGTGGTCAATTGCAGCGCGGCCGGTAACGAAGTCGCGGTCTCGACGCCGTCGATCGTCAGTGAAGCGTCGCGGCTGATGACGATGTTGCGTCGTCCCGGCAGCGCCCGGCCGATCGAGTCATGGGTTTTGCGCCCCATGATGATCGGGTGTCCCATGGTCAGGCTGCGAAAGCGCTTCAAGTCCTCTGACAGGTGCCATGGCAACGTGCCGCCTTTGCCGATGACGCGATTGCGCGCCATCGCCACAATCAACACCACTCTCGGCTGTTCAGGTTTTCCTCTGGGCTGCTGCGTCACACCGCCACCGGCGCTTTGATCGCGGGGTGGGGGTCATAGCCAACCAGGCTGAAATCATCGTATTTGAAGTCGAACAGACTGGTCACGTCCGGATTGATGACCATTCTCGGCAGCACTTTCGGTTTTCTCGAAAGCTGCTCGCGGGCCTGCTCGAGGTGGTTAAGGTAGAGATGGCAATCGCCAAAGGTGTGCACAAAATCGCCGAGCTTCAAGCCGGTGACCTGTGCCACCATCATCGTCAGCAGCGAATAAGAGGCGATGTTGAACGGCACGCCAAGAAAGAAATCGGCGCTGCGCTGGTAAAGCTGGCAGGAAAGTTTGCCATCGGCGACATAGAACTGGAAAAAGGCGTGGCACGGTGCCAGTGCCATGCGTTCGATGTCAGCCACGTTCCACGCCGAGACGATCAACCGGCGGGAATCGGGATTGCGGCCGATTTCGTCGAGCACGCGGCTGATCTGGTCGATGTGACGCCCGTCCGGTGCCGGCCAGGAGCGCCACTGGTAGCCGTAGACCGGACCCAGCTCACCGTCTTTGTCGGCCCATTCATCCCAGATGGTGACGCCGTGTTGTTTCAGGTAGGCAACATTGGTTTCGCCCTTGAGAAACCACAGCAACTCGTGAATGATCGACTTCAGATGGACTTTCTTGGTGGTCAGCAGCGGGAAGCCCTGCTGCAAATCGAATCGCAGTTGCGCGCCGAACAGACTGAGCGTGCCGGTGCCGGTTCGATCGTTTTTTTGAACACCGTCGTCCAGAATGTGCTGCATTAGATCAAGATAGTGGCGCATGAGACTCCGGCCTTGTGATGATGTTCGTGGCGGTCGGTCGCGACCAGCGAAGAGTTTAAATTAATTTGGCGTAGCTTAGTCACCAATCCGTTATTCCGGTTGGAGTCGCCATCGCGCCCTGAATTGCGATTACGGCTTAGCGCTGTGCTACACTTCTTTCGTTAATTCAACGAGTTCCATCATGTCTGGCAACACGCTCGGAAAGCTGTTTACAGTCACCTCGTTCGGCGAGAGCCACGGGCCGGCGATCGGCTGCGTGGTCGACGGTTGCCCTCCCGGTTTGAGTTTGAGCGAAGCCGATATCCAGCACGACCTCGATCGGCGCCGGCCGGGTACGTCGCGCCATGTGACACAGCGCAAGGAACCGGACAAGGTGGAAATTCTTTCCGGCGTGTTCGAAGGCAAGACCACCGGCACGCCGATCGCGTTGCTGATCCGCAATGTCGATCAGCGCTCCAAAGACTACGGAAAAATTGCCGAAACGTTCCGGCCGGGTCATGCCGACTACACCTATTGGCAGAAATATGGCATTCGCGATTACCGCGGCGGCGGCCGGCAGTCAGCACGTGAGACCGCCGTGCGCGTCGCGGCGGCTGCCATTGCGCGCAAGTGGCTGGCCGAGCGCTACGGAGTGGCGATCCGTGGTTACATGTCGCAGCTCGGGCCGATTGAAATTGGCTTCAAAACCTGGAATTCGGTCGGTCAGAATGCGTTTTTCTCGCCTGACCCGGACATCGTTGCGGAACTCGAAGCGTTCATGGACCGGCTGCGCAAGTCCGGCGATTCGTGCGGTGCGCGCATCACGGTGGTCGCTTCGGGCGTACCGGTCGGTTGGGGTGAACCGGTCTACGACAAGCTCGATGCCGATATCGCCTCCGCGCTGATGGGCATCAATGCCGTCAAGGGTGTCGAAATCGGCGCCGGTTTCGGTGCGGTTTCGCAAACGGGAACCGAGCACAGTGATGAGATGTCGCCCGACGGTTTTCTCAGCAATAATGCCGGCGGCATACTGGGCGGCATTTCGACAGGACAGGACATTGTCGCCAGCATTGCGGTCAAACCGACTTCCAGCATTCGCCTCGACCGGCGCTCGATCGACAAGGCCGGCAACCCGGTCATCGTCAATACGCACGGGCGCCACGATCCGTGTGTCGGTATCCGGGCAACGCCGATCGCGGAGGCGATGCTGGCACTGGTTCTGGCCGATCATGCTTTGCGCGACCGTGCGCAGAACGCAGACGTCGAAACCAGCACGCCGAAAATCCCGGCGCAGGCCTCGCAAGAGGCGATCGAGAAGCTGCGCGCCGCTGTTTCAATGGAAAATCCCGACGCCGACGAAGCCTGACGCGGAATTAAGTGGCAGGCGATGAAGCGCGCTTCGCTGTATTTCCGGCTGTCGAATTTTTACCTCTGGTTCTTCGCCTTCGTCGGCGCTTACGGGCCATTCTTCGCTCTGTATCTGCAGGATCGCGGCTTCGAGCCGTTTCGAATTGCCATTCTGATGGCGGTCGGGCCGGTGGCGCGGATCTTCGTTCCCAATTTCTGGGGATGGATGGCGGATCGCTACCGTGCCCGCGGGCGAATTCAGCGATCGTTGGCGTTCATCACGCCTTTCATTGCCGCGGGCCTGCTGCTGCATCCCGGTTTCATCGGATTGCTTTGCCTGCTGGTCGTGTGGAGCTTGTTCTGGTCCGGCTTGCTGCCGCTGGTGGAGGCCAGCACCATGGCCGTGTTACGCGCGCGCATGGGGGTGTACGGCCGTATTCGCCTGTGGGGTTCGGTCGGTTTTATCGTCGTTGTCGTCTCCGGCGGATACCTGTTCGACGCAGTCGGCATAGGCGCACTGGAACTGGTGATCCTGGTGCTTCTGGCAGTGACCGCATTGACGGTGTTTGCGCTGCCGCGCGACCGCAGCAGAACGGCGCAGGTCGAAAAAGGCTCGCTGCGCGCGGCTTTTGCGCAACCCGGCGTGATCGGACTGATCGCCGGTTTTTTCCTGATGCAGTTCGCGCACGCGCCTTACAACACCTTCTACTCGATCTATCTGGCTGAATCGGGCTACTCGAAGACGGCCATCGGTTGGTTGTGGGCGCTCGGTGTAATCGCAGAGATTGTGCTGTTTTTCTGGCTGCCGCAGCTGATGCGCCGCTGGCGGCTCGAGCAAATATTGCTGGCCTGTTTCTGGTTCGCGATCGTGCGTTTTCTGTTAATTGCCTGGGGCGTTGGCAGCTTGCCGGTACTGGTGCTCGCACAGCTGATGCATGCGATGACTTTCGGCGCCTTTCATGCCGCCGGTGTCGCGGCGACGCACCGGGTCTTCAGCGGTGAACTGCAATCGCGTGGTCAGGCCCTGTACTCGAGTCTGGGTTATGGGGCAGGCGGCGCGGTCGGCACCCTCGCCGCCGGTTACGCTTGGGAGAGTGTCGGCGGGGCGGTGACGTTTTCGCTGTCGGCGGCGGCCGCTTTGATCGCGCTTCTGGCGGTGCGCAACAGCTTGCCGCGTTTTCATTGATACTGGTTGCATCGAAGCTGGATTCATGACGACGCGCCGAGTGCTCATCAAGCGCCTGATTCGCGGGCACGCTATGTCATAATTTCGGTTTGCGCAGTTTGGATCGCCCCAGTTTAGATTGACCCGATTTAGATCGACCCGATTTGAATTGACCCGATTTAAATTGACCCGATTTCGAATG
>JBFKXV010000287.1:0-4139 GCA_041637935.1 Burkholderiales bacterium
ATGTCGCTTGCGGAGCGAGCGCGACGCGAACCATTCGGCTAGCCCCTCGTTGAGCCAGCCCGGAAAGGCGTAGGACGGAGCCCCCTGATCCAGAGCCGCATGCAGAAGCTCGTGGTGCAGGACGTGGAGCAGGAGCGGCGTCACGCGCGTCCCGCCGCGCACGTGCAATTTGCGCTGATTGCCCTGGCGTTCGGCTGTCTTGCCTATGCCTTTCTGAGCAACGATTTCTCGGTACTCAACGTCGCCTCAAACTCCAATTCGCAACTGCCGTGGTTTTATCGTCTCGCTGCTACCTGGGGCAGTCATGAGGGCTCGCTATTACTTTGGGCTTTGATGTTGTCGGGCTGGATGTCTGCGGTCGCGTTATTCAGCAGACAAGTACCGACAGAAATGGTGGCACGCATTCTCGGCGTCATGGCCTTGGTGTCGATCGGCTTCTTCCTGTTCATGCTGCTGACGTCAAATCCGTTTGACCGGTTGTTGCCGCCCGCGGCAGACGGGCGCGATCTGAATCCGCTCCTGCAGGATCCCGGCATGGTGATTCATCCGCCCATGCTCTACATGGGATACGTCGGATTCTCGGTCGTCTTTGCTTTCGCCATAGCGGCATTGTTGAGCGGACGCCTGGATTCGGCGTGGGCGCGATGGTCACGTCCGTGGACCACGGTCGCCTGGGTCTTTCTGACCATTGGCATCGCGCTTGGCAGCTGGTGGGCGTACTACGAATTGGGCTGGGGTGGCTGGTGGTTCTGGGACCCGGTGGAAAATGCCTCCTTTATGCCGTGGTTGTGTGGCACTGCCTTGATGCATTCGCTCGCCGTCACCGAAAAGCGCGGCGGATTCAAAATCTGGACGGTGTTATTGGCAATCCTGACTTTCTCGCTGTCCTTGCTTGGCACTTTCCTGGTCCGCTCCGGCGTCTTGACCTCTGTGCATGCGTTTGCAACTGATCCAGCACGCGGTGTGTTCATATTGGGTTTCCTGGTGCTTGTGATAGGCGCGTCACTGGTGTTGTTTGCCTGGCGTGCACCGCGTGTCGGACTCGGCGGCAAATTTGATGTGTTATCGCGCGAAGGCGCCTTGCTGGCGAATAACGTGTTATTGCTGGTCGCGGCCGCCTCCGTGTTGCTCGGCACCTTGTACCCGTTGTTTCTTGACGCGCTTGGGCTCGGAAAAATCTCTGTCGGGCCACCGTACTTTGAAGCGGTGTTTGTGCCTTTGATGGCGCCGGCCATGTTCCTGATGGGTATCGGGCCGCTGGCGCGTTGGAAGAGGACATCGCTGCCCGATATCGCGGTGCGGCTCAAATGGGCATTCGGTGTCGCCCTGGTGAGCGCTGCCGTGCTGCCGTTTGTGATGGGTCGATGGTCAGCAATGGTTGCCTTCGGTTTGCTGCTCGCCGTGTGGATCGTCGCTTCGGGCGTGGTCAATCTGCGTGAACGATTGCAGCAGCTCGCTGCAACCGGTGGCGGCCGCCCGGCCAGCTACCTGAAAAAACTGCCGCGTGGTTATTACGGAATGCTGTTGGCACACTCTGGCGTTGCCGCGTTCATTGTCGGCGTCACGTTGGTCAATGGTTACGAGACCGAGAAGGATGTCGTGATGGCGCCCGGCAACACCGTGTCAATCGGCGGTTACACCATGCGACTCGAGCGCTTCGAAGATATCGTCGGGCCGAATTACAGCGGCGTGCGAGGCGTCATGACGGTTCTGAAGAATGGCCGCGAGCGCGACGTAATGTACCCGGAGAAGCGTCTTTACACGGTGCAACAGATGCCGATGACCGAAGCTGCCATCGATACCGGTTTTACACGTGATCTTTACGTCTCGCTCGGTGAGGTGGTTGAGGGCGGTGCCTGGATTGTGCGGGTTTACCACAAACCGTTTGTTGACTGGATATGGGGCGGCGCCTTGTTGATGGCGATGGGCGGCCTTCTGGCGGTCAGCGACCGGCGTTACCGGCTGGCGCATGCGGCGCGTCGCCAAGCCGGTAAAGCCGATGCGACCGTTGCGGCATGAACCGCCAGGTCCGGTTTCCAGTCTCTGGTTGCTTTTTATACTGCCCGCCATCCGCTAAACGCCGATGACGCGCTTTCTGATACCACTGTTGGTGTTCGTGCTGATCGCGGTATTCCTTTGGGCCGGCCTATCGCTCAATCCACAAGAGGTGCCATCGCCGCTGATTGATAAACCGGCGCCGGCATTCGAACTGCCGAAACTGCGCGAGACCGGTGGCGTAATTCGCAGCAACGATCTCGAGGGACAAGTCTGGTTGCTCAACGTTTTCGCCTCCTGGTGTACACCCTGCCTGGAGGAGCATCCGTACCTGGTGGCGCTGGCGAAACAGGGGGTTGTTCCGATTTACGGGCTGAACTACAAGGACGAACCGCAAGCGGCACTCAAGTGGCTCGACCGGCATGGTGATCCATACACCGGCATCGTCGTCGACCGTGAAGGGCGTACCGGTATCGAGTACGGCGTTTATGGCGTGCCGGAAACGTTTGTCATCGACAAGTCCGGGGTCATTCGCTTCAAGCACATTGGCCCACTGACGTCAGAAGTGCTCGCGGAAGAAGTGGTGCCGCTGGTTGGGAGGTTGCAGCAATGAAGCGCTGGCCAACAGCTTTGTCGCTGGCTCTGTTTTCCTCGCTGTTTATCGTTTCAATTCTGAGCCTTGCGCAGGAGGCGCCCCTTGCGGCAGAGGATCCAGTTCTGGAGAAGCGTGTTCAGAAATTGAGTGCCGAGCTGCGTTGTCTTGTCTGTCAGAACCAGTCGCTGGCCGATTCGAATGCCGACCTCGCAGTCGACTTGCGCAATCAGGTACGGGAAATGATGCAGGCGGGACAAAGCGAAGCGCAGATTCGCGAGTTCATGGTAGCGCGATACGGCGACTTCGTTCTTTATGATCCGCCGGTGAAAAGCGCCACGCTGTTGCTGTGGCTGGGGCCGTTCGTACTGCTGATCGTTGCTGGTGCCGCGTTGATCATCTATCTGCGCCGCCGCGACCGCGAACTCCCGGCACAGGTGCTTAGCGACGACGAGCGTGCGCGAGCGCGGGCGTTGTTGGGCGAATCGCGCGAGCAACCGTGATGCTGACTTTTGCAATCACTGTGGGGCTGATGTTGCTCGCTGTACTGGCGGCGATCGTATGGCCATTTTTGAAGAAGAACACCGAGGACACCGTCGTCGAGCGGAGCGAGGCAAATTTACAAATATTGCGGGATCAGCTGGTCGAACTCGAGGCCGATCGCCACAACGGAAGCTTGCCGCAGGACCAATATGAGAGCGCGCGCGCCGAACTGGAGCGACGGGTGCTCGACGAATCCCCAAAAGGTGCCGGGGCCGGTCGCCCGGGTCAGGCACGGCGACGATGGATCGCGCCGGTACTGATTGGTGTGATATTGCCAGTGGTTTCAGTGGCCATGTATACGCGTCTAGGAAACACCGACGGCCTTGATGTCGATGCCTATCTGCAGAGGCAAGCGGCCAACATTACTGCCGACGACGTGGCGCAAATGACGTTGCGGTTGGAGCAGCACCTCGAACAGAATCCGACTGATGTTGAAGGCTGGTCGATGCTGGGCCGGGCACGATTGGCGTTGCAGCAGTTCGATGCCTCGGCGCAGGCGTGGCAGCGCGCCGCCGAACTGCAGCCGCAAGACGCCGACGTGCTGACCAACTACGCCGAATCCATGGCGATGGCTGCGCAGGGCAATCTGGAGGGTGAGCCGGCGCGATTACTTGCACAAGCACTCGAGCTCGAGCCGGCGCATCCGAAGGCACTCGCATTGAGCGGCAGCGCGGCATTCGCCCGCAATGACTACAGTGCGGCTATCGGACACTGGCAGAAACTGCTGGCACTGAGCTCCGGCGACGAACAACTTTCTGCGGCACTCGAAACCGGAATTGCTGAAGCGAAGGCGCGGCTTGCTCAGGGGGGAGGTGGAGCACGCGAGACGATGACCGTGGCGGGCAAGGTGACACTGTCGCCACAATTGTCCCAGGCGGTGAATCCCGATGACACTGTCTTTATTTTTGCGAAAGCGGCGAGTGGACCCGGCATGCCGCTTGCTGTGGCGCGGGTCAAGGTTGGCGAATTGCCGTATCAGTTTCAATTTGACGATAGCATGGCGATTACG
>JBFKXV010000288.1:0-4131 GCA_041637935.1 Burkholderiales bacterium
CCCTGCTCCGCCGTACGCGGGCGCACCTCGCTGCGGTTTGCGCCTTGTCTGAAGCCGATTTCGCCACTTTTGTTCATATAAACGTGGGTTCAATCTTCCAACATAAGCGCCATGAACAGTGAAGCACTACACTAGTGACGAGCGGTCAATATCGCACGTGTAGACACTCGCGCCCTCGTGCAACAACGCTTCTGCCACTTTCAGCCCGATTCCGCCTCCACCGGCGGTAACCAGAACCCGCAGTCCCTTGATGCCAAGATCCACATCACCTCCCCTTTTTGACCGACTGGGAATCGTAGCAACATTTGACTGTCATTCTCATGCTGCTACCCGCTCGTCGCTAAGGTCCATGTATCCACGGGATTGTCGAGCACGAAGATGCATTGGCCGTGCGAATGTTCGAGTCGGCGGCAGCCTGCGAGCGGTCAGCCGGACTCGGCAGCGGCTCGGTGATGGCCCGGCGAATATGCGCCAGCTGTGCGGCATCGTCGTATTGCACGTTACGCCCGACCAATTTGACGCCGAGATCTCTCCACAAGGCAGTCAAGTCGATTACGCGCGGTGTGTCCTTTAAACAGTCGTACAGCTGTGCCAAAACATCAGTGCCGGTTGCACGCGCACCCACCGCGTTAAAGCGCTCCACCGTCCACTCCTGGGTAATGTTGCCGCCCTCTGCTACCGTCCATTGCAAAACGTGCTGCAATCCTCTGCGATTATCTGTGCGCCGGCGCAGCTCGACATCCGCCAGCAGAAAGAACAGTGCACCGCCCCAGTACGTCCTTCCCCAGGTCGATGTACCGTCAAGGCCCTGGTCACCGTAATCCGGCTGACCCTGTGGCAAACCGACCACGAGCTGGCGCCACACCTCATCGACCGAAATCAAGCCCATCTGCGCCCGCGCAATCGGCTCGACATAAGTGGCCACACCCTCATGCATCCAATCCCGCGGACCAACGATGAAAGGGAAACCATGGTGCACCAACTCGTGTACCAGAACCCAATCCCGCTCGAGACCCGCCGCACTCGTATCGTCACCGAGCAATATGCGGCTTGCCGCCCCGCCGTAGCCGTAGGTCGAACCGTTAATTCGCCGCCCCGGCACCGGCACGAACAGCAGTTTGGCTCTTGGCGTCGGCAAGCGCCCGTAATAAGACACCACTGAGCGCGCGGACTGTTCCGCCCAGTCAAGGATTTTTTCGCGCCGGAGTGATGTCACGCCGGGCGCAAACGCGACCTCCAACACACCGCCATCAAGCTCAATCGAAGTGCTGGGCAGATCGGCGAACGCCCGATAGGGAAAGCCGCGGCCGGTGTACATCGAATTCGACGACACACTTGCAACAGGCAGCAGCGCTGTTAGCAAGATCAAGATGACTGCCGACGCCAACGTTCTGATTAACAAGCGGCGATCTCGCAAAGCGGCTTCCTCCGGTGGGCTCGGTCATGTTAGCGCGGGCAGACACAAGAAACTACGTGCCGCGCTACAGCACGGATGTGCAGCGCCAGCTGACTGGCCCGAAGTGTGTGGAGGATTGCCAAAGGTCAGACGCCTTCCGGCAGAACTGTGCGCAGCTGCGAAACTTTGATGCTGGCTGGTAATTTTATCCAGGTTCCGGCCAACTTGACACCGCGCAGTCAGAGCACTGTGTAGTCTAGGTTAACTCCTGCAAGAATTGCAGAACGGCTACTTCGTCGCGCCGCAGTGCCGGGGCTTTGCGCCTGCGGCGGGCACGGCCTTCTGATGAGTCAGGCGATACCGGTTCCATTGGTTGCGGTTCAATTGGTTGTGACTCAATTGATTGCGGTTCACTTGCCGCCGGTTTTTCTGACGTTGGCATATTTGACTGCCCTGGGCTTGACGTTGGCGAACTTGCCGCCACGGCGTGTGATGACTGCTCGTTTGTTTTCCCCGGATCTGCCGTGTTCGCATTCAATAGCGCGGATGATGTTGGCGGCTCCGGGTTTGACTGCTTGTTGTTTGAACTGCCGCCGTTACGCCGAGCAGACGGCGACTTCCCGGCAGTTAGTCCCTCCATGTAAGCGCGCAACAGCGCCGGATGGACATAATATTTTCGACACACAGCGCGCGTGTTTCCGAGCCGTTCCGCAACCACGTCAATGGCGCGGTTGATTGTGCGCGTCGCCTCGCGCTTGGTCGGCGCCGGACCTGCGTCACGCAATGCAACTGCGGCAAGGATGGTGCCGCCCCAGGTGCGAAAATCCTTCGCGCTAACATTACGGCCACAGGCGTGACGCAAGTACTCGTTCACATCATCCGAGGTTATGGTTTGGCGCTTGCCGTCGCCATTTATGTACTTGAACAATTCGCGCCCGGGAAGATCCTGACAGCGCTGCACGATCTGCGCGATACGTCGGTCCGTCACGGCAACGGCATGTTGCACGCCACTTTTGCCGCGAAAACTGAACCGTAAGACCGAGCCCTCAACCTTGACATGCTGCCGACGCAAGGTGGTCAGTCCATACGACCGATTTCCTTTCGCGTACTCGTCGTTGCCAACACGGATGAGCGTCTTGTCGAGCAAGCGCACCGTCGCCGCGAGAATCTGCCGCCGGCTCAGATCAGGCCCGCGAAGATCGCGCTCGACTCGTTCGCGAATCGCCGGTAACACCTCACTGAATTCCAGCATGCGGCGAAATTTCGAGTGGTCGCGCGCTTCACGATAGGTAGTGTGATAGCGGTACTGCTTGCGCCCGCGCGCATCGCGCGCCGTGGCCTGGATGTGTCCTTTCGGATCCGGACAGATCCAGACATCGGTCCATGCCGGCGGAATCGCCAGCGAGTTGAGACGTCGGCGCTCGTGCCGATCAGTGATGCGAGTGCCGTCGGGGTAGTAGTACGCCCAGCCCTTGCCGACACGGCGCCGCGAAATGCCCGCCACGCCGTCGGTAACATAGTTCAGACCAGTACGGCTCGCCGTCTTGCGATGTTCGACAACGTGCGGCCGGTCGTTCTCGTTTGCACTCCAGTCTTCGGTCAAGAAAACCATTCCGCATCACCCTTGTGCCCATGAAGCAAACCAATACCCGCTCGTAGCTGGATGCAGTTTGGCTCGGGAGCCCCAGTGCCTCGTATTCTTTCGGTTTGTCGGGATATCGACAGTAGCGCGCAGAGATCCACTGCGATGCCAATAATCGGGAGCTTCAGGCAAGCCTGATGCCAGACCAGCGAAACAGAATTGACCTGAGAGCCCTCCGGGGGCCGAGCAGCCGCCAGATTCAATTACTCAAGACATTGATTTAGTTGACGTTTTAAAGTCTTAACGATGGCTGGTCAGGCTTCGACGCGGGCAGGATTTTGGATCGAGGAAAGCGCTATTTTGCACTTTCACAGGGGCGCCCGGCACCACGGCCACGCAACAACGCAGAATGCAATTTGTCTGGAAATGACGCATTGGCCACCGATATGCCGGTTTCCCATTTTGTCCGGACTTTCGACATCGGCGGGGTCACACGCGCTGCCAGCGGGAACGATTCAAACATCGGCAGCGCGACGATCTGGTGATCTGGCAAGTCAATCAACGGCTATATGCGTTGCGCAGGAACCTCAATACGATAGTAATGACCCGCAAAAGTCACCCACCTGTCTTGCACTACCGGCGCCATCTTCGCAATTAACGTCGTCGCTACTGTCTGCATGCCGTCAATCATCATTTAACGCGCGGGCTGAACGCAAATAATCCGCTGCAGCACGGGCGGCGCATGAACAAATCCCACTACGCGTATCCAGGACCGATGCCGGCCAAACGGCACCTATTGGCGCCAGGATTGGCTTACATAATGCTTGTTCTCACCCGCCATCGCGCGCCGAACGCCGATAGGCCTTGCCTGGCGGTCGATTCCAGGTGGTAACACCGGACAGGAGGGGCGTTCGCGAGGGCCGCCCGATCGGGGCAAACTCGCAGGCTCGCAAACGGAGGGTTCAACTTGGTTGGAACTGACCAATTGATACAAGACATTCTGGTGACGATCGTCGTTTCATTCTTTTTCGTCACAGGGTTCGTCGGCTTCGCGCTGGGAATCGGTTTGACCGTCAGTAGCGCTCGCACGCTGCGCTTTATGAATGCGATGAACCAGTGGGTCTCGACCCCTGAGCGAATTAAAGCAATGGAC
>JBFKXV010000289.1:0-4131 GCA_041637935.1 Burkholderiales bacterium
CTGATCTCGTTCAGCGATGACGTCAAACGCCTGCATCTGGAACTTCAAACCTTTCTTCGAGCCCAACTCTACAAGCATTACCGGGTTCAGCGCATGGCCAATAAAGCCAGGCGAATCGTCCGTGAACTCTTCTCGGCATTCCTGGAACAGCCGCCATTGTTGCCGCCGGAATACCAGCAACGCGCGCTAGAGGATGCGCCGCGGGCGATTGCCGACTACGTTGCCGGCATGACTGACCGCTACGCCATCAAGGAGTACCGGCGCATTTTTGCCATTGATCTGTCCTCTGAGGGCTAGCGGCTGCGCTTGCTGCTTTATTGATCAACGGCGGCTGATCACGGTACCATTCACGGCTTTGTGGCAGATCCGGCCAGTGGCCGGATCTGGCGTCTCTGGGGTCTGAACGCAGTGTTCCTCACACAGTGTTCTGAACCTGGTTTGACGTGAAGGGCGGAAACCATAACTAATATAACTTAGAGGCAGAACCGTGGCTCATTCGATCACACCGGCAGCCCAGGGGCTATACAAGCCATCACACGAACATGACGCCTGCGGCGTCGGTTTTATTGCGCACATCAAAGGCGAGAAAAGCCATGCCATCGTTCAAAACGGCCTGGAAATTCTCGACAACCTGACGCACCGCGGTGCAACCGGATATGACCCCTTGCTCGGTGACGGTGCGGGCATACTGCTTCAGCTTCCTGACAGTTTCCTGCGTCGCGAATGTGAACAGCTTGGCATTTCTTTGCCTGCCGCTGGCGACTACGGTGTAGGAATGATCTTCTTGCCCAAGGACGCGACGGCGCGTGCCGGCATTGAGGAACTGATCAGCGGGTTTGTCGAGGCCGAAGGCCAGACGTTGCTCGGCTGGCGCGACGTGCCGGTCGACAACAGCGGCTTGAGTGAGGCGACCATTGAAGTCGAGCCGGTCATTCGTCAGGTCTTCATCGGCCGAGGGGAAAACTGCGTCGATGTGGATGCTTTCGAGCGCAAGTTGTTTGTCATTCGCAAGCAAGTCGAACATGCAGTCAAAGCAGGCGATTTCATCGGCGCCAAGCAGTTCTACGTGCCTTCCATGTCAGCGCGCACCATCGTCTACAAAGGGATGCTGCTCGCCAGGCAGGTCGGCGAGTTCTACCTTGATCTGTCGGATGCGACGCTGGTATCAGCGCTGGCACTGGTTCACCAGCGCTTTTCAACCAACACTTTTCCGAGCTGGGATCTGGCGCACCCGTTTCGGATGATTGGCCACAACGGCGAGATAAACACGCTGCGCGGCAACCTGAACTGGATGCATGCACGTCACCAGGCGCTGTCCTCTGTTTTGTTTGGCGACGATCTGGAGAAGATCTGGCCGCTGATTGATGAAGGTCAATCTGACTCGGCATGTTTCGACAATGCACTGGAATTACTCGTGCTGGGCGGCTATTCGCCGGCGCACGCCATGATGCTGCTTATTCCCGAAGCCTGGGCCGGCAATCCGCTGATGGACGAGAAGCGCCGGGCGTTCTATGAATTCTATGCACCTGTCATGGAGCCGTGGGATGGGCCGGCGGCAGTTGCATTCACGGATGGTCGGCAAATTGGCGCCACACTCGACCGCAATGGGCTGCGCCCGGCGCGTTATGTGGTTACCAAGGACGATCTCGTGATAATGGCCTCCGAGGTTGGTGTGCTGCCGGTTGCCGAGGAAAATGTCGCCCAGAAGTGGCGTTTACAACCGGGCAAGATGTTACTCATCGATACTGAGCAGCAGCGCATCATTGACGATGCGGAAATCAAGGAGATGCTTTCATCGTCAGCTGATTTCGCCAGTTTTATCGAACGCTCGCGTCTGAAACTTGGCAGTCTGAAAGCGGTCGAGCGCGAACAGGAAAGACACGATAGCGTGTTGGACTTGCAACAGGCGTTCAGCTATAGCCAGGAAGATATCAAGTTCATTCTCGGGCCGATGGCCGCGAAGTCGCAGGAGGCGGTTGGCTCGATGGGTAACGATGCGCCGTTGGCGGTGCTGTCGGGTAAGAACAAACCGCTGTACAACTACTTCAAGCAGTTGTTTGCGCAGGTTACCAACCCGGCAATCGATCCGATACGCGAAGAATTGGTGATGTCGTTAGTGTCCTTTATCGGCCCGAAACCCAATCTTCTCGGCTCGCATGAACCAACCGTCAGTGACTGCCTCGAGGTCGCCCAGCCGGTCCTTGAATATGAGGATTTCTCGCGGCTCGTCCAAATAGAACAACTCACCGATGGCAAGTTCGAAAGCCGCATACTCGATATTACCTACCCGGCGCAGCAAGGCGCAGACGGCATGGAGCCGGCAATGGAGGCGTTGTGCCAGGCGGCGCAGAACGCCGTGCAGCAGGGTGTGAACATCCTGATTCTGTCCGATGCCGCGGTCAGTGCGTCGCGCGTGGCAATACCGGCGTTGCTGGCCACGTCCGGGGTGCATCATCACTTGGTCAGAGAGGGTTTGCGTACCGGCACCGGTCTGGTTATCAGTACCGGGTCGGCGCGCGAAGTTCACCACTTCGCCCTGTTGGCGGGATACGGAGCCGAGGCGATTCATCCGTGGTTGGCAATGGACACGCTGCACCACATAGCGCCGGGACTCGATCTGGAATCATCTGAGGCGATCGAACACTACATCAAGGCCGTCGGTAAAGGTCTGTACAAGGTGATGTCAAAAATGGGCATCTCCACTTACCAGTCATACTGCGGCGCACAGATTTTCGAGGCGGTCGGCTTGAACACCGCTTTCGTCGAGCAGTATTTCACCGGCACCGCGAGCAATATTGAGGGTGTTGGCATCGCCGAGATTGCCGGCGAGGCGGTGGCAGAGCATCGCCGCGCGTTCAGCGAGAAGGATCCGGTTTTGGCGAATGCGCTCGATGCGGGTGGCGAGTACGCCTACCGCGTGCGTGGCGAGCAGCACATGTGGAATCCCGAGTCGATTGCCAAGTTGCAGCACGCCACACGTGCCAACGAATATTCAACTTACAAGGAATACGCGCGGCTGATCAACGACCAGAGCCGCCGTCACATGACTTTGCGCGGGCTGTTCGAAATTCTGCCGGCGGGTGATCCGGTCCCGATTGACGAAGTCGAACCGTGGACGGAAATCGTGAAGCGTTTTTCCACCGGGGCAATGTCGCTCGGCTCGATATCGACGGAGGCGCACAGCACGCTGGCCATTGCGATGAATCGCATCGGCGGAAAGTCCAATACCGGTGAAGGCGGTGAAGACCCGCTGCGGTTCATTGCTGTTGAGAAAGATACCGGTACCCGCGAAGCGTTGGGCGATGCCGTTGTCAGCAACGTGTCGCTCAAGCAGGGTGACACCATGCGCTCGCGCATCAAGCAAGTTGCGTCGGGTCGATTCGGCGTGACGGCGGAGTATCTCGCCAGCGCCGATCAGATCCAGATCAAGATTGCGCAGGGGGCCAAGCCAGGCGAAGGCGGACAACTACCGGGCCACAAAGTCTCGGAGTACATTGCCAGGCTGCGCTTTTCGGTGCCCGGTGTTGGTCTCATTTCACCCCCGCCGCATCACGACATCTATTCGATCGAGGATCTTGCACAACTCATTCACGATCTGAAGAACGCCAATCCGGCCGCATCCATTAGCGTCAAGCTGGTATCGGAAGTTGGTGTCGGCACCGTTGCCGCCGGCGTCTCGAAAGCCAAGGCCGATCATGTGACGATCGCCGGTCACGACGGTGGAACCGGCGCCTCGCCACTGTCCTCGATCAAGCATGCCGGCACGCCGTGGGAACTCGGTCTGGCCGAAACGCAGCAAACACTGGTTCTCAACAGACTGCGCGGTCGCATTGCTGTGCAGGTCGATGGCCAGATGAAAACCGGCCGCGACGTTCTCATCGGTGCGCTGCTCGGTGCTGACGAGTTCGGTTTCGCAACGGCGCCGCTGGTCGTGGAAGGCTGCATCATGATGCGTAAATGCCATCTCAACACCTGTCCGGTGGGTATCGCCACCCAGGACCCGGCGTTGCGTAAGAAGTTTTCCGGTAAGCCGGAGCATGTCATCAACTATTTCCACTTCGTTGCGCAGGAAGTACGCGAGGCGATGGCTGAAATGGGGGTACGCAAACTCGATGAGCTGATCGGCCGTTC
>JBFKXV010000290.1:0-4116 GCA_041637935.1 Burkholderiales bacterium
CCGCTATCTTCACCAACCTCAAATATTTCTGCCGCCGTTACGCCCACCTTGCCGCCCGTCTCGCGCGCGACGGTCTGCAGCAGGTCGAGGTTCGGCGGCAAAGACCGGTACTCATCCGGAAAACCTGAAAACATCATGCGTGTACCGGCTCGCTCTACGGTAACTTTGTCAATGCCGCCGCCGACTCGAAGATCCGCAGTAAGCGTTTCCGCCGCCGCAATGTCTATGCGCGCCCGATATACGCCGGGGCCGACTTGGCGCAAGGGCACCGATGCCTCCTGCGCGCCGCGTTGCGTGCGCGCAACGGGAGACAAGCCGTCGCGGAAACGGCCCTCATCGGTGAGTAGTAACAGTTCAATCACCGCGTCATTTCCGTCGCGCTGCAGCGAGAACCTGACCAGTTCCGAGCCTTCCTGCCTAAGTACCCCACGTACCAGTTGCGCCCACAGTTTTCCGTAGTCTTTCCACTCGAGCCACTGTGCCGACCAAAGGTTCTTTACGTCCGAGGCAAACAGCACGGCCTTGCCCAGACCGTATTGCCAACGGGTCAACAATGGTGCCCCCTGCTGGCTTGCCAGCAACACTTCCGCCGTGTCGCGCGCCTTGACCGAAATATGGCCGCCGAGCGGCGGCGCGTCGGAAAAGTTGACTCCGGCTAAAGCGTAAGAGCGTTGTTTCACCACTGGCAAGATCGCCTCTTCCACTAAATTGGTGCCAACCACTTTCTTGGTTTCCTCGGTGAAGATTTCCGGAATCGACTCGGCGCTGGCGGCGAGGTAGTTTCGACCTTCACCCCATTTGGCAATCGCCTGCATCAGACCGGGATTACCACCCTCACCAATCGTAACCGTCGACACCACGATATTGCGTTCACGCATGCGCTCGAGTAAGCGTTCGAAATCGGCCGGATGGGTGTCACCGTCCGATAGCAAAATGACATGCTTGGTGCGCGCGTCGGCCTCGCGCAGCATGCGATAGACAATGCCCAGCGCGGGATAGATGTTGGTCTGCCCGCTCGCCTGAATGCGGCTGATCTGTGCTTCGGCCTTGCGCTTGGAACGCACCTGATGCATTGGAACGGCAACATACGGCTGCGAATCGAACGCCACGACCGCAAACTGGTGCTGCTCTTCGAGTAGATCGAGCGCCGCCCTGGCCGCCTCTTTCGCGTACTCCATCTTGCGTCCCTTCATGCTATAGGAACGGTCAATGGCGATCACCAGAGCAATGTCTTTGCGCTTTTCCTGTGCCTTGAACTCCACCGGTAACACAGCTTCCATTGGTGACTGGCTGTAGCCGTTCTCACCGAAGGTATTCTCACCACCGGCAAACACCAGCCCGCCACCGTGGTCGCGCACATAGGATTGGACTGACAGCATGGCATCCGCGGAGAACTCATTGGCAGGAACATCGGACAAGATAAGCGCGTCGTAGCGCAGCAAGGTCTGCAGATTGGCGATGCGCTGCGCTCCGGCCACGTCAACGTCAAGACCTTCTTTTCGCAGCGCCGCCGCCAGGAAGTTCGACGTGCCCTGTTTACCTTCGACATACAGCACCTTCGCCTTGTCGCCGACCCAGGCAGAGATCTGCAGGCTGTCATTGTGTTCGACGGTGTCGCCATCGGCGCGCACTTCAGCGGTCAGGCTGACTGATCCGGGTTGCGGCATGCGTGTGTCGAAGTTGACACGGTTGATGCCTGCGTTGAGCTGAGTGCGTTTGCGCGCCAAAGTCCGGCCGCCACTGGACAGCGACACCTGTGCCTGCGTTCTCGCTGGACTGAACAGGCGCACTGCAATCGTCGCCGGTTCGTCGCTGCGCAGGCGGTCCGGCACTTCAATGCCGTCGAGCCAGACATCACCTGCACCATGCGGTTTGGCTGCCAGTACGAATACCCGCGCGCCGGCCTTCTTCAACCTCGGAAATACATTGGCGACGGCGCCGCTGGTTTCGTTACCGTCACTGAGCAGCACGATGCGTTTGACCCGATCACGCGACAATGCGCCCAGCGATTCATCCAATGCCGCCTCGATATCGGTCGCGGACTGGACGATTGCGTCTGCAGCCTGGTCGCCTGCGTCACCAGCCGCCGTGCCGTCCACCACGTTGAGCCGCCGCGCCGCCCGCGTATCAGCGACAACTGCCGGCTGCTTGGCGAAGACCACCAGGTTTGAATGCGACGGTTCGTGTTCACGCTGCGCCGCGTCGATCCAGTTCAGCGCCTCATCGATAAAATCCGCTGCGACGCTGCGCGATACGTCGAGTGCATAAACGACTGAAATTTCCCGCGAGCTGCCATGCCATACCGGTTGTGACAACGCAAGCACAATCGCAGCCAGTGCCACAGAGCGCAGCGTTGCAATAGTGAGCAAATGCTTGCGTGACAGATTGGTTCGGGTGCGAAAGGCAACCAACCAAATCAACGGCAGAACAAGAAGCAGGGTCATCGCCCACGGTGCATCGAAACTAATCATGAAATCACACCGTGATGCGTCGATGATATGTGAGCCATTCAATGAACAGCAAGGCGGCCGCCAGCATCAGTAACAACGCTGACAGTCCGAGCGGCAACTGGTCCGCTACATCATTGGCGTCGGTCGCGCCAGCAGCCTCAGCGACAGCAGTTTGATTGACGTTACTGATTCGCCGCTCGAGTAAATTGACCGTAATGCGCAACGGACGGTCACTGCCGACAGCGGTGTAAAGGCCGGGCTGCGTCGCATTGAAGAAACTACGGCCGGCAACCGTGACTACCGGCACCTCGGAACCGTCCATGGCGTAAACGCGAGCGTCGTCAAACGGGACGGTAATCATGCCCGGTTGCTCGCGCTGGATCTCCGGCTCATCGGCGAGCCAATTGATACTGTTTCCAAGAAACAGCGGAAACCCTGCCAGCAAACCAAAATTGGAACTGGCGACGTCAAATCCCAGCAGCACCCAGCGCAGCGCACCGTTATGCGCCAGCGCGAGTACCTTGTCGTCACTGCTGCGAAGCAACACGGCCGTCGACGGATCGTTCGGGGGCTGCAGGTAATTACCCTCTTCGATATACAAATCCCGTAACGAGATGTCACGTAAAACAGAATGCCTCGCGTCACCCGACGCTATTTCGGGAAAACTCGCTGTGCCGGCACGCCCAGGCAGCCAGTCAACCGATTTGGCTCCAATCAGGAGTGCCGGAGCCGTTGGCGGCTGCGCCGGCACGAACCGGTCGAACACATATATGTCTGTCTGATTCGTCGCCGCGACCAGTTGATCCATGTAGCGACGTGGCGACACGGTATCAAGACGCACCCGCGGCTGGGCCGAGAGTGATTTCACGAGGTAATTACTCTCCGAAGTGGTAACCAGCGTGACCCGCACGATACGACGTGACGAAAGATAGCCGTAGGCAACGTCATCATCGGCGTAGCCGTCACCGGTCGACGTCAATGCGGCACGGATTGGTCCACCCGCAAAAGCCGAAAGGTCAAAAGTGTATCCGGCGACGCTGCCGGCTTCGATCGAGATCTTGCGTGCGACGCGCTGCCCGCCAAGTCCACTGATAGCGAGCTCAGTCGTCACCGCCTCGCCGCCCGCGTTGAATACCTCGACAAAAGCTTCACGTTGCGACGTGTCACCCGGCACGTTGTCGAAATCAAAAGCTGTGATCCCAATATTGGGCGCGGCCTCAAAAACCGAGATCGTCACAAAATCTGACGGTGGTGCCCCCAGAAGCACACCATCGGTTACCACGTATCTGCCTTCAGCCGGGATGGAGACGATAGCCGACGGAACGATGGGCAGAAAGGTCTGGCCCAGCTGCAGCGATGACACGGTCTCGATTGCTTTGTTGCGAGATTCGAACGCCGGCGTGACCAGCTGGCGCTGCGTATCGACCACCATCACTTGTGTCGCCGAAGAAAAATCGTTGATCAAACTGACGGCGCGGTCTTTGGCGAGTTTGAATCGCTGCACTCCGCTACCGGCGACGGTCGCCATCGTCGGTGCATTGTCTACGACAATAATCGCCTTGCCGCTGCCGGCGCCGCCTTCGGTTCCCGGGCGAACAACTGCCAGCACGATGCAAACGCAGGCAATCGAGGCTATCAGTACTGACAGCCACCAGCGCCAGCGATC
>JBFKXV010000291.1:0-4115 GCA_041637935.1 Burkholderiales bacterium
GCGATCTCTGGAACCAGTTGCGAATGCAGCACCTTGTTATTCTCGTCAAGCACGACCACTGCCCGGGCGGTGAGCCCCTTTAACGGGCCGTCGAGTATGTCGACGCCATAACCGTCGTGAAAATCCCTGCCACGAAAAGATGACAGGGTCACCACGTTTTCCAGCCCCTCGGCACCGCAGAACCGCGCCATGGCAAAGGGTAAATCGGCGGCGATCACCAACACCGTCGCGTTATTCATCGCCGACGCCTTCTCGTTGAACACGCGGGTTGATTGTTGGCAGGTCGGCGTATCGAGGCTCGGCACAATGTTCAAAACCTTGCGTTTGCCGGCGAAGTGCTGCAGCGAGACGTCCTGCAGGTCTTTGCCGGTCAGATTGAAGTCCGGCGCCGAGTCACCGACGGCGGGAAGTTTGCCACCGACGTTGACCTTGTTTCCCTTGAGCGTAACTGTCGCCATGATTTTTTCTCCCTAGATAGTTGTTGCTGTATGTGAAGCGCCCGCTTGGCAACGCGCCAAAGCCGCCGCGTAGTGTTGCAGGTCGGCCTCGGTGCGCGTTTCCGTAGTGCAAATCAATAATGAATCGCTCAGCTCCGGATACTGCGTTCCGAGTTGATATCCGGCGATGACACCTTCGTCGAGTAATGATTGACAAACCTTCGGCGCCGGCGCACTCAGTGCAACGACCGCCTCGTGAAAATAAGCGCTGTCAAATCGCTGACTGACGCCTTCAATGCCGCAAATCATGCCGAGCAGCTGCGTCATGTTGGCATGACTTTGCGCGGCAACACGGCGCAAACCTTCAGCACCAAGAAGAGACAGGTGGATCGCCGCCGCCGTCACCGCAAGCCCCTGGTTGGTACAGATATTGGAAGTCGCCTTGCTGCGCCGGATGTGCTGTTCGCGCGCCTGCAGCGTCAGCGTAAAACCGGGATTACCATCGAGGTCGACAGTGCGCCCGATGACGCGACCCGGCATCTGGCGCACCAAATTCTGCCGGCACGCCAGAAACCCGAAATACGGTCCGCCGCTAGACAGCGGAATACCGAGCGGCTGACCATCACCGACCGCAATGTCGGCGCCGTGCTCGCCCCATTTGCCCGGTGGCTTGAGCAATGCCAGTGTGACCGGATTGACGCACGCAATCAGGGCGACACCCGCATCACGCGCCAAGTTGGTCAAAGCATCAACGTCCTCAAGCACGCCAAAAAAATTGGGCTGCGCAATCACCAACGCCGCAATCCCGTCATCGAGTTCAGTCTTGACCGTTTCGACAAGCGTGCGCCCACTGTCCGGGCAATACGGAACTTCAACAATCTCGATGCCCTGGTTGGAGACAATGGTTCGCGCCGTGGCGCGGTAGGCCGGATGAACGGCTTTTGGCACCAGCACCCGGCGCGCTGACTTGTGCAGCCGTACCGCCATCAATACCGCTTCGGCCAGGGCAGATGCACCGTCATAAAGGCTCGCGTTGGTCACATCCATGCTCGTTAATGAGCACATCATGCTTTGATATTCGTACAGAACCTGCAAAGTGCCCTGGCTGGCTTCGGCCTGATAAGGTGTGTAAGCAGAATAGAACTCGCCACGCGTCGCGACCTGCCAGACAGCCGCCGGTATGTGATGTTCGTAAGCGCCTGCGCCGATAAAGTTCAGAAACGCCCCCTCTCGACGTGATGCGTCGTGCATCAACCGCGAGACTTCCATTTCTGACAGGCCTTCCGGAATGGCAGACAACGGTTTAGACATCAGTGCATCGGGAATCTCGTCGAATAACGCGTCGATACTCTCGACCTCGCACTCGGCGAGCATTTCCTGCACGTCATCGGTTGTATGGGGAATGAAAGGCAATGCGGTTCCTTGGCTTTGCGTTGTTTGGCTCGCGGCCTGAATCAATGATCGAGGTTTGCCGCGAATGCCGCGACATCAAGTGCTGGCTGCGACCATTCAATGTGTTTCAGATTCGACGATTGCGCCGTAACCGGTCGCGTCGAGGAGCGTCTCGAGTTCCTCGGGTTGGTCAGGCTGCAGGCGAAACATCCACGCGTCGTAGGCGCCCTGATTGATCTTTTCCGGTGCATCGACCAGTTCTTCGTTCACTGCAACAACCTTCCCGGTCAGTGGTGAATAGATGTCTGAGGCCGCTTTCACCGACTCGACGACACCACACTCCTCGCCCTTTTTTACCTCGCGGCCAACTTGCGGATTCTCCACGTAAACCAGATCACCGAGCATGTCTTGCGCGTGATGGGTAATACCAACGCTGACCGAGCCATCGGTTTCCTTGCGTACCCACTCATGCGTGTCCGTGTACCTGAGTTCGGCGGGGATGCTCATTCAAGTGACTCCTCGTTGTGGCCAATCTTGTTCAGGCCAGCTGATCATTGATCAGATTTTGACCGTGACGAACGAACGGATATTTTACCGTCCTCGCCAGCAGTTTCCGTCCGCGCACCTCGACACCGACGTCCTCACCCAAGTCAACCGCAACCGGCACTCTGGCAAATGCAATGGAAAGACCCAGCGTCGGGGCGAAGGTTCCACTGGTTATTTCGCCGGCGCCAAATGGAGTGTGCACTTTTTGATGTGCCCGAAGCACGCCGCGCTCACGCAACACCAACCCAACCAGCTTGCGCGCAGGCTTGAGGTCACTGATGGCGTCCTTGCCAATAAAATCTCTCGGCCCGCTTAGATCGACGGTCCATTGCAAACCCGATTCGGCTGGCGTCACGTTCTCGTCCATGTCCTGTCCATACAGATTCATTCCGGCTTCCAGGCGCAGCGTGTCACGCGCCCCCAACCCCGCTGGCATGACACCGGCCGCAAGCAACGACGCCCACAATGCCTCGGCTTCACCAGCCGGCAAAGTGATCTCGAAGCCGTCTTCGCCAGTGTAGCCGGTGCGAGCAATCAACCATTCCGCCACTTTTACCGCGAAGAAGCTCGCCAAACTCTGGCAATCCTTGCGGGCGGCAGGCCGTGCCTGCCAGAATTTTTCCCGTGCGTTTGGACCTTGCACGGCGATCATTGCCAGATCGCGCCGCGCAACAACGTCCACTTTCAGACCGGCGCTGTCACGCTGCCGCGTTATCCACTCCAGGTCCTTGTCAGCGGTGCCGGCATTGACCACCAACCGGTAGGCACCATCGGCAATGTAATACGCGATCAGGTCGTCAATGATGCCGCCCTGCGGGTTGAGCATGCAGCTATACATCGCCTTGCCGGTATCCGACAGTCGCGCCACGTTGTTGGCGAGTAACGCAAGCAAGAGCTCTTTGGCGTGTGCGCCCAACACATCAATTGCGAGCATGTGGGATACATCAAACATGCCCGCGTCGCGTCGAACGACATGATGCTCTTCGAGCTGTGAGCCGTAGTGAAGCGGCATTTCCCAGCCGCTGAAATCGACCAGCTTTGCATTGCAGTCACGGTGCGCTTCAAAAAGCGGGGTGCGTTTCAGCATCGGTATGAAACCAAATCAGTCAGACGACAATCAGTCGGGCGGCGGGTAAAAAAGGTAGATCCTGTATCCAGCGGCGCGCAGCGGTCCTGTGTCGAGATACATGTTCACCGCCAACTCGCGACGTCCGGCAAGTCCAATGTCGGTCTGCGCCGTGTCGTCGAGGTAATCGCCTGGCAAAAACACTCGCCGCGCCACTACCTGCTGTTGTGCATTCGTCAAGGTCAGCTCGAACGCCGGATATTCTACCGGCACCCGAGCACGATTGCGCACCAGGGCAGTGAGTTGCACCAGATTCGGCCGTTGAGGATCAACCGATCGAAGGTCAGACGCCTCGATGTTGAGCTGGTCGCGCAGCCGCGGCAGCCCGATCTCGCACGCCAGCCTGTTGCATATTAGTTGATAGACCGGTTTGAGCGGCGGGTAGATCAGCATCAACTCGGTGCGAAAAATGGTTGCCGCCTGAAAGATCCCGATAATGCCCAGCAGCAGCGACATTGTCAGCCACAGCCCGCTGTGCCGATTTCTCGGGGCAGGCTTGAACTCCCACTCGTACAAGCTCGCCGCCGGATCTTCACCGACTTGATCTTCAGCGAGCTGATCTTGCTGGCGGCCCGCTGACGCAACCTGTGCCCGGGGAGGCTCGGCGGCGGCGC
>JBFKXV010000292.1:0-4104 GCA_041637935.1 Burkholderiales bacterium
CGTCCGGCAATACGCCGGTTGAACCAGGGCTCAGCACCACCGCTGCCCCCGACGTTTCGGCAAAACGTCTCAACGCTTGCGCCGCGCTGCGGGTACCGCCGCCGGCCTTGATTGCCACCCTTGATGCCGCGGCGATTAACCGCGCAGCCTGGTCGATGATGTCTTTGCCGGCCGGTACCAGTGGCGGAAATTCGGGTCGTTTCGGCAGCGCATCCAGGCGCAATGAAACGTCCGCAGGCTGGGTGTTGAGCGGCATATTGAGATAAAAGGGACCGGCTTTCCATGGATGAAAAACTGTTGTCGCGCCTTTGCGCAGCGCGTCGCGCACTGCAGCGGGCGCATGCAGCGTGTAGGCACCACCCATGGCGCCGGTGATGCGGCCAAACAAACCCTGTTCCGGCTTCGGCACCTGTTACATGTTGTAGCCTTCGCCATGAGTCGTTTCATCACCATAGATGTGATAGACACCAACGCCGTTGGACGCCGCCGCGAGGGAGGCGGCCATGGCCTGCAGTGCACCCGGTCCGATCGAGGTCACGACCGCGCAAGGCTCGCCGTAGACCCAACGCAGCGCGGTTGCCGCATGCGACATCTCGACTTCATTGCGAAACTGAAAGCCCTTGATCAGTCCGGCGGCTTCGTAAGCTCGCAGCACTTCGCCCAATGCGGTCGAACCATGGCCGAAGATCACCAGGTATTTGGTCACACCTTGGCGAATCAGGCCGAGTAAAAGAGCCTCAGCCAGCGGCATGGTGACGACTTCGCTCAGATAGCCAGCCTCAATCGCGGCTTCCAGTCCGCCTGTCCTGGCGAGCCATTCGGCACGCGCTTCGGTCGTTTTCGGGAGCCGGACCGCCGCCTTGCCGGCAGCCGATTTTTCCTGCGCAGATTTCATCATCGTCTCTCCCGCTGGCCAGCGTCTCCCGCCTAAAGTAGTCGATCGACAAATGCCTTTTCGCCCTCGACGATCTGTTCTTCCGAGAGATCATAACCAAACGCTTGTGCCTCGTATTCAACCGAAAGTGCACCAGCGTAACCAACACCATGCAGGCGTTGCACCAGGTCGGAAAAATCGATGTTGCCCTGTCCCAACGGCGGAAACGAGAAATCGGGAAAGAGGCCCTTGCCGTCTTTCAGGTGCACATGGCGGATCTTGTCGCCCAACTCATCGGCGACGCGCCGCGGTTCTTCCCCCTGCACAATGAAATGACTCGGATCGAAATTGACCTGGAATGGCACGCCGGGCAGATCCGCGTAGAGGCGATGGAAATCATCGACCGATCGGAACAGCTGGCCGACAATGGCTTCGATTCCAAGTTCGATGCCCTTGGACTGTGCGTAGTCAGTCAGCGTCTGGACTGCGCCGGCAAACCAGCGCCAGGCGGTTTTGCGGTCAACCGAAGCCGCAGGTTTTCCCGACAGAATATGAACGAAGGGCACGTCCATGTCGGCTGCCAGGTCGATACAGCCTTTGACAAAAACGATTGCGTGCTCACGTGCCTGAGGGTTTTCGCCAACCATGTTCATTTTTGCGCCAAGTGCGGGAATCCGGAGCGCATTGTTATTGCAGGCATCGACGATTGCGGCTCGATCCTGTGCGCTCGTTTCGGGTGTGACATGCGGCTTGGCAAATGGCAGCGTTTCGGCATTGAGTTCAACGCCTGCGTACCCGGCGCGGGCAACCCGTTCGACCATCTTCGTTGGCGGCAGCTGATGCAAACCTACACTATGAAAACAAGAATACATCGCAGACCTCACGAATAGGCGGGAACGTTGAAGGGTGCGTCCTCAGGCAGCGGCAGATCGACCCATGTGCCCGACTGGTGCGAAAGATAACCAGCCTGCACCACCTCTTGCGCGCGCAAGCCGTCGGTGCCGGAGACATTGCTCGGGCGCCCTTCGCGAATGCTTGCGCAGAATTCCTGCAACTGTAACTGGTAGGGATTGCTGCGCGGCGGTTTCACCGTGATCCAGCCGCCGTCGAACTCCTTCCACCAGGCGTCCGGATAGCAGGCTTGTTGCAGGATATCCGGCAACTGCGATTTTGGCTTCTCTGTGTAGACACGCAGCGGCGCGGAATTGTGCGGGTTGATGGATTCCGTTGCGATGTGAATGGTGCCCTCGGTGCCGAATATATCCGTACCGTCGCCGATGTTGGGTGAGATGCGGTTGCTGGTCAGACATCCGCGCGCACCGTTGTCAAATTTCGTCAGCAGCCAGACGTTGTCATCCACTCTCTCCGGCAGAAAACTGTGATCGAGCTCGGCAAACACGGAGACAATCTCACCGACCAGATAGCGGGCAATGTCGATACGGTGCACCGTGAGATCGATGATCGTGGCGCCTCCCGATTGCGCAAGGTCATAGCGAAATTCCGTCGCTGCCGGATAGGCGGTTGACTTTTCCGAGTAAAGCGAGCGCATCTGGTGGATCTGGCCGATCAGCCCGGAGCAAATAATCTCCCTGGCAATCCGGTTTTGTGTCCAAAAGCGTTGATTGAATCCGGTTTGCAGTACGACTCCGGCATCGTCACAGGCCTTGATCATTTGTGCAGCAGAAGCGACGTTTATCGCCAGTGGTTTTTCACACAACACGTGCAATCCGTGTGCCGCTGCAGCGACGACGTTTTCTTCATGGAAACAGTTCGGTGTTGCCACGATGACCGCATTCAGATCCGCCTGCTCCAACATCCGCTCGAGATCATCGTAAGCGTGACCACCGAACGTCTTGGTGATCGCATTTGCCCGCGTGATCTCAAGGTCGAATACCGCGGCTAGTTCGGCATCGGCACTTGTTGCGAGCGTCGGCGCATGGGCAATGCGCATGATGGTTCCGGCACCGACCAGCCCGATTCTGAGTTTGCTGTCAGCCATGCTCGAAGTTTAGCGAAATCGTGAGATGCGCATAGTGGCAGATGCACGGCGAGGAACAAGGTGCTGGAGGGTTCACGCGCGATCAGGTCGCGGTGCAAAGGTCGGCGCCAGCGATCAGGGCACAGCGCGCAGCGGGGTAACAGTGAGCTAGAATGGCCCTAGCTGGAGGGGCACTATTGCAATGAACCAACCTCGCGTTCTGTTCGCCAAGACGACTCGGCCGAGTTTCACTGGTGTACTGCCCCGGGAAAGACTATTCAAGCTGCTCGACCGGGCGCGCCAGAACCCGGTTATCTGGATTGCCGGCCCGCCCGGGTCGGGCAAAACGACGCTTGCCGCAAGTTATATCGAGAATCGCGAACTGACCTCACTGTGGTACCAGTTCGACGAGACCGACGTTGACGTGGCTTCCTTCTTCTTTCACCTCGAAGCCGCGGTTAACGCGTATGCCAGGCGCAAGTCGGTGCGGTTGCCGCAACTGACACCGCAGCATCTCACCGGACTCACCGCCTTCGCCCGGCGTTATTTTCAGGAGTTGTATCGGCAGCTTGATGAGACGTTTGCAATTGTTTTCGACGGCTACCATGAGCTTGCGCCCCGATCGGCGCTGCACGAAGTCATTGTTACCGCGCTCAGCGAAGTCCCGCCCGGGGGCTCGGTCGTCCTGATCAGTCGCAGCGACCCTCCGTCGTCGATGGCGCGTCTGCGTGCCAACCGCGCCCTTGACGTAATCGGTTGGCGTGACCTGAAACTGACGCCCGAGGAGTCGGATGCAATCGTCGCGCAACGCGGCCTGAAGTTGGATGCCGAACGCCTTAAAGAACTCAATGAGAAAACTGACGGTTGGGCCGCGGGGCTGGTGCTGATGCTGGAGCAGGTCGGGGCTGGGTCGCTGTCTGCGCCTGCCGACGTGTCGACGCCACAACTTGTTTTCGACTATCTGGCCGGCGAGTTGTTTGACAAAACTGACGTCGTTACGCGCGAAGTGCTTCTCACCACGGCATTCCTGCCGCAAATGACCGCGGAGATGGCGACCACACTTTCCGGCCACACTGATGCCGGCGAGCGTCTCGATCTTCTACACCGCAACAACTATTTCGTCACCTTAAAGCAGACCGCGCCTCAGTCGATCTACGAGTATCACCCGATGATGCGCGAGTTCGTCGTCTCGCGCGCCAATGCCGCTTTACCGAAAGACCGGCGCCAGTCGTTGCAGCGTACATCGGCTGAC
>JBFKXV010000293.1:0-4070 GCA_041637935.1 Burkholderiales bacterium
CGACGCCAAGCTTCGTCGCCAGGTTCGCGACTGTGCCACCATGGCTGTGGGCAAAGAAATCCGGCCTCTTCAACCCCTGGTCGACGAGCCATGTCTGCAGCAGCCTCGCATCGGCCTGACGCGCACTGTCCGAGTAAGCGCCTGTCCAGCGAAAACTGCGGTCATGCAGGTGCAGGTCCGGTCGGTTCTTTTTTAAGGCCTCGTAAAAGTCGCCGCCCGGACGATACCAGCGTCCGTTCGAGGCGAACGTGCCATGCCTAATGACAGCCGTGTCAGATTGGCGACGCCGTTTTTTCGACACCGGCTGCCGCACGACTTTCCTGTCCGCCAAATCCTGCATCGGGCCGATATGGCTGATCGCCGCCAGCGCCAGGCGCGCGACCAGTGGATCCCTGCTCTTCGCCGCGCTCTCCAGAGTTTCGCGAATCTTTGGTCGCAGACGCGTCGTTTCACGCGCGCCCGCTGCTGCGGCCACTGCAACCAGCGGGTGTGAGCTGGTTAATGCGCCCTCGAACAGTGCGGCGGCGGCTTCAATTGATGGATTGCTGTAAACCTCGTCAACGACACGCGCCATTTCTTTTTCGATCGATGGCGACGTTTCCTGCCGCAACTCGCGGCGACTCAGACCAAGATGATGACAGGCATCCGCCACTCTCATGCGGCGTTCGCCTTGCAGATTTTTTACATCCGGTAACTTGAACCCGCGAATTCGTTCGTTTGTGGGTGTGTGTCCCAGCACGCCGGCTCGAACCGCGAGTAACAATGCGGCCTGCGATGCGGCAATTGAATCCATGTCAAACGTGGCAGCAATCTGCGGCTCACCTTTCTTGGCCCGGCGCGGCGTAACCGTAAACGCATCGCGCGGGTCGATCGGTGCCAGACTCTTGTAACTCATGAACAGCGGCCCAGTTACATGGAGCTACCATGATAGTGGGTTACAGCAAATCAAGCACGGGAGGTAATTGGAAATTCTCTCTGTGTCGCGTGAGGAAGGTCTTCCCGCTTTCCGGGAGAGACTTTCTTATTGCCCAGCGGTGGCCTCAGACAGCTCCCACGCCGCCGTAGCGCACGCCGGTGAGCTGCGCCATGTCGGCTTTGAACGTCGTGAGATCCTCGCTGCTAAATTCGCCCAGGTGTCTGTGTCCGGCAGCACGCGCCAACACTTGCATGAGTTCCACCGACGCGGCGAAGAAACGCGCGAGCCGCTCGGCCGCGGCATCGACCGGTAAGCGATCACGCAGATGCGGCTTTTGCGTTGCAATGCCAACCGGGCAGTTGTTGGTGTGGCAGGCGCGCATGGCGAGGCAGCCAATCGCCTGAAGCGCCGCGTTCGACACTGCAACGCCGTCGGCACCCAACGCCATCGCCTTGGCAAAATCGGCCGGGTGTCTGAGCCCGCCGGTTGCGATCAATGTGACGCCGCTCGCCGCGCACGCATCGAGATGGCGCCGCGCCCGTGCGAGCGCCGGAATCGTCGGGACCGAGATGTTGTCACGAAATATCAACGGCGCTGCTCCGGTACCACCACCGCGACCGTCGAGGATGATGTAATCGACCCCGATCTCGAGCGCCGCATCGATGTCCTTTTCGATGTGCTGCGCTGACAGTTTGAAGCCGATTGGAATGCCACCCGTCTTCTCGCGTACCTCGGCCGCAAAATCACGGTACTGGCCGAGCGTCGTCCAGTCGGGAAACCGTGCCGGCGAGATCGCGGCCTCGCCCGCTTGCAGCTCCCGCACTTCAGCGATCTTGCCCTGCACCTTGTTACCGGGAAGGTGACCGCCCGTGCCAGTCTTCGCGCCCTGCCCGCCTTTAAAATGAAACGCCTGCGTTTTTTGTACTTTCTCCCACGCAAAGCCGAAACGCGCCGACGCCAGTTCGTAGAAGTATCGCGAGTTCGCCGCCTGCTCTTCCGGCAGCATGCCGCCCTCACCGGAACAAATACCGGTACCCGCCAGTTCCGCACCTTTGGCCAGCGCAACCTTGGCCTCCTCGGACAGCGCGCCGAAACTCATGTCAGACACAAAAAGCGGAATATCGAGCCGCAACGGTTTTGTCGCGTTCGGCCCGATGACCAGGTCGGTACCGACAGCCTCGTCATCCAGCAACGGCAATTTGTACAACTGGCCAACAACGAACTGCAGATCATCCCATGAAGGCAAACTGGACCGTGGCACACCCATCGCGGCCGACGGACCATGGTGGCCCATCTTTGTGAGCCCTTCGTCGGCGAGTTTTCGAATGAGCTTGACGTGCGGTTCTATCGGGATGCCGTGATGATCCTGGTACAGACCCTGGTAGGCGTCACGATTGTAGGGCTGCGGGTGCTGCTTCGCCCAGGCTTCCAATTCGTCTGCGTCAACGAGCACTGCGCCGTCTTCTATCCAGGACGAGAATCTTGGCAGGGTTTCCCGGTTATTGTATTCGCTGACGCCCGTATCGAGGCGGTAGTCCCAACCGTGTACACCGCAAATAAGGTTATCGCCGTCGACGTGCCCATCCGACATGAGTGCGCCGCGGTGGGCGCAGCGGCCATACAGCACACTGACCGATTCGTCATAGCGCACGACCACCAGGTCGACATCGGCGACCAGCGCATAGGCCGGCTTGCGGTCTTCCAACTCATCCCATTGCTTTATTGCTATTTTTTTCATTGGCTATCGCTCCTTTGCGGCCGAAGTCTACCACCTCACACCTGGCGGTCTGACCGGCGTCACAGTTTCTGTTTTATGTCCATTCAATGCGCTGGCACGCTGTCGATCTTCTTTACAGCGCCAACAGGAGAGTTTTCTAACTATCTGATAATCATATTATTAATGTTCCGGCACACTGCTTGCATACCCATATAGGTATGAAAATACTCAATATCGCAATACTCACCCTCATCGCGCTGCTTATTGTCATGCCGGCCTCGTCGGCACATGCAGGTGACTTGAACGCAGTCATTAATGGCCGCTCTGTTCACGTCGGTGCGACCGAAGACTGGAACGAGAACAACTTAGGGCTCGGCCTCGAGTACCAGTTCTCCGGTAATTCGCGCTGGAAAAAACAGGTGATGTTCAACGGTTTCAAGGACAGCAACGAAGACATGTCCTACATGGCCGGTGTCGGCTTGCACCGTACGCTATTTGTGTCCGAACGCCTGAATGGCTTTTATGTGGATGCCGGCATCAATGCATTTCTTATGACGCGCAGCGATGTAAACGACAACCGACCGTTTCCCGGCGCCGTGCCGAGCCTGACATTCGGCAACCGCAGTGTCGGCATCAATCTCACCTATCTGCCGGTCAAAGCCGTCGAGCGCATGTTCGACCTTCGGATGATGGACGACACGGTCAGCGGCATCTTCTTCGTGCAATTGAAGGTGAGTATCGACCAGTTACTGCCTAGCGACTGAATGACACACGGAAGAACGTTGCATACATGACCGGCACCACGAGCAGCGTCAGTGCGGTGGCAAAAGCCAGTCCGAAAATGATCGTGATGGCCATCGGCTTGAACATGGCTGTGCCGCCCCAGAGCAGCGGCGTCATGCCCAGCACCGTGGTTGCAGTCGTCAGCAGAATCGGTCGCATTCTTTGCTGACACGCGATCATTATGGCTTCGGCTTCAGTGCGCCCGAAGTCGCGAATCTCGATGGCAATACGGTCCAGCAACACAATCGCGTTATTGATAATGATGCCGGACAGCGAGATCAGTCCCAAAATCGTAAAAAAGCCGAACGACGAATTGGCGACCAGCAAGCCGAACGTCACTCCGACAAGACCTAACGGGATCGTTGCGAGAATAATTGCGGGCCGGCGCAACGAATTGAACTGCCAGACCAGCAGTAACAGGATCAACATCCCTGCCATCGGCAATTCCGCAGCGATCGATGCATTGGCGTCACCGGATTCCTCGGTCTCGCCACCAATCTCGAACGAATGACCGGCCGGCCAGGTCGCCGCTGCTTCCTGCAGCCAGGGTTTCAGCACCGCGACCACCTCGGCCGCGGTCGCACCTGACTGCAGCTGCACGTTTAGCGACAGGGTTCGATGTCGGTCGCGTCGCTCGATGATCCCCGGCTCGAA
>JBFKXV010000294.1:0-4066 GCA_041637935.1 Burkholderiales bacterium
GCCGTCGCGGCAAATGATGCAAGAAACACTCTACCTGCCTGTTTTCGGCCGACTGATCCTGAGCGCGGATCGATTGTTGTAAATCAGAGAACGCGTAATACGTTCAGGTTAGCGAATTCCCGGCTGGCCACGGCGACATGTTTGTCTCGCCAACAGCGTCAATGAGCGGATCAAGCCATTGAATGAGTGAACCCGGTTCCGAAAACGAAGAAAAAGTGGTCGACCGGTTCCTCTGATTGACTCTTAGTGAGGACATGTGCGCGCACCGGCCGGCCCGATTCACGCGTACGCAGGCCACGTCCCTAACACAAGCCTCGCGCAGTTCCACCCGCTTTTCTCGCGAACAGGCCGGACGCGTGGTGACTGTATTTTTCCTTTGTAAACAATAATCCACGCGTTGATATATCAATTTTCTTTACACATGGGTACATTTTTTTCGCTATGTATGTTAATTTTTACGTTATGTCATCGGAATCACATCAGATTACGTGTTGAGACACTTCGCAGACCGGGCATCGTCCGATGCGATCCGCGCCTGCTCTTCGGCGGACACTGTCTTGCGCCTTCAATGTGGCAAATCCCAGACGCGTGTGCTCAGTAGAGCGGCCGCAATGCGCACAGCCATGACAGAACATCAAATCAAGCAACGTTAGAAATTGCGTAAACGAAAAGACAGGGAGGCAGCAACCAACAAAACGTTACGAACGCGCCTGGATTCACTTGGGCGTCGCATTCGTTGAAGGGGGACCGGTCGAAACTCAGGTAGTCGGCTGCGTCGCGGCACCCTGGCGCTGAGACGCATGCGGCAGCGTTTGATGAGGCTACAGAACATACACTCAGTCCAATGTACTTGGCGACATCGGGCTTTCCAAAACCATCTCCGCTTGATGTATCCGAATCAGTGAACGACCGGATTATCTTCGGGCTTTCGCCGATTTGATGCTTGGGCAGAATGATGTACTACCGGGGCAGGAAATAAAAGAGAGGATGAAATATGGATTTATCAACGATTCTGGAATCGCAGTTCATGATGTCTTTGCAGTCCACGCTGGGCACGCACGTTCCGGCAATTCTCGGCGCGATTGCAATTCTTCTGGTTGGTTGGATTGTTGCAGCCGTGGTGCGTGCCGGCGTTCGGAAGACAACCCGCTTGTTGAAAGTCAACGAAAGAATCAACGAAACAACAGGTGAGAAACTTGATGTCGAGAAGGGTGCGGCTGTAGGCGCGTTCTGGCTGATCATTCTGATCACCGTCATTGGCGTGTTCAACACGCTCAATCTGGAACTCGTTTCTGACCCATTTAACAAGTTACTGTCACAGGTGCTGGGTTACCTGCCGCGCATACTGGCCGGCGTGCTATTGCTCGTGCTTGCCTGGATTCTGGCAGTCCTGTTGCGCGCGCTCATCACAAAGGCGCTCGGGGCAACGAGCTGGGATCAGAAGCTTGCAGCTGAGGCAGGTGGGCCGGCGTTAAGCAAGAGCGTCGGTAATGTCGTGTTCTGGCTGACTATCCTTCTTTTTGTGCCGGCAATTCTCGGTGCGCTCGACCTGCAAGGTTTGCTCGGGCCGGTGCAAGGAATGATTGATAAAGCGTTGGCAATCATACCTAACGTTGCCGCGGCCGTTGTTATCGGCTTCATTGGCTGGCTCGTTGCCAAAGTACTGCGCGGACTGGTCAGTAATTTGTTGGCAGCGACAGGCGTGGACCGCGTTGCCACGCAGATTGGAATCAGCAGCAAAGTTCAGGTTTCACGCGTGGTCGGCATGATCGTTTTCATCTTCATATTCGTCCCGGCCCTGATTGCGGCGCTCGACGCACTTCGCGTGGAGGCCATTTCAAGTCCAGCGACTGAAATGCTATCGATCATACTCGACACCATTCCCGGCCTGCTCGCAGCGGCGATCATCCTGGTCATCACCTGGTATGTGGCAAAGTTCGGCGCCGAGATCGTGTCGCGCCTGCTTGGCGGAATCGGTTTCGACACACTTCCACAGCGTCTCGGATTAACCGGGGTGTTCAAGGGAGGACGTCCTCCGTCTGCACTGGTCGGCACTGTCATCATTTTCTTTGCCATGCTATTCGCCACTGTCGAAGCGGCAGACCAACTCGGTTTCGTTCAGGTTCGTGATCTGGTGAGCGGGTTTATCGTGTTCGGCGCTGACATACTGCTTGGCGGTGCGATATTCATCGTTGGCTTCTGGCTCGCTAATCTTGCCTATCAGGCGATTTCCCGTGGCAGCGGTGAGGGCACGGCAGGTCTGGCACAGATTGCGCGCCTGGCAATACTCGGGCTGGTCATCGCGATGGGCTTGCGAGCGATGGGAATCGCCGATGACATTGTCAATCTGGCGTTCGCCTTAACGCTCGGTTCGGTCGCAATCGCTATTGCGCTGGCGTTCGGCCTCGGCGGGCGCGAAGCTGCTGGCCGCCAGATGGAGCATTGGTTCAGCAAGTTCCGCGGCGGCAAATAACGCGTACGCAATGTGCCAACAGGCTTCAATGGCTGGTTCCAAAGTTTCGAGACTCCGGTCCGTGTGATCGGAGTCTCGCTCTGCGTCGACGGAACGCGGTCATAGCTGCGCGGCGCGCCATTTTTGGACAGTATGTCCAGCAAGGCGCGTCGCGCTTTTTATTGGCGTGGGAAAAATCAGGATTGTGTCACTTAACAGGTCGCGCACGCGGACCATTCGTAAAGACCGGATCGGCAAAAACCATAGTACGATCATGGCAAATGCGCAGTTCCAATCTAATGAATTTACTGACGACCAGCGTAGCCCAGTGCGGGTAAACTTGATGGTTCCCATTCGCTGGGTATCGTGCTAGTCACGACAGCACATTTCGCATCGTTTCTGGCAAAACTGGATGTTGTGAAAATTGGATCTCGTCAGAATCGGATCACGTAGCAATTGAATAACGTAGAACATGGAGACAAACATGAAGCACGCAATAACGATTATCGGAGTCATCGCGCTCCTCGCGGGTTGCGCGAGCAGCGGAACAAACATGGTGCAGGCAGACCTTCCGGTTGATAAGGGCAGCGTCAGACCGGGCGCAGGCAGCAGCGTTACCCTGCAGGGCGGCGAGCTGCCTCTAGCGGGCTGGGGCGAGGTTCGGGTCGGCGAGGCGCTTCCCGAGGCCGTTCTATCCAACAACAGCCTGCAGCCGGTCAATATCGCTGAGAGTACCGGCAAAGTCCGCATCATCAGCGTTGTTCCGTCGCTCGACACGCCCACCTGCGACGCGCAAACACACGAACTGTCGGAAAAAAATGGCGGATTGGACCAGAGCGTCGAACTGATTACGGTCAGCATGGACCTGCCATTTGCGCAGTCGCGTTTCGCAAAAGAGGCCAAGATCAGCAACGTGACGTTCTTGTCTGACTACAAAGAGCGCGAGTTCGGCAACAACAACGGCCTCGTCATCGAACCGCTGGGCCTGCTGGCGCGCGCTGTGATCGTGACCGATCAAAACAATATCGTTCGCTACCTGCAAGTCGTCCCGGAAGTCACCGCGCTTCCCGATATGCAGGCAGCGATGGCCGCCGCACGCAAGTTACTCTAGTTCGAAGGGCAGAAAAATCGAGGCGGAGCAGGCACCCTGCTCCGCCTTTGTTTTGCGCGACGGCGTTTCACAAGCCAGCCCGATGGCCGAACCGCACTCGTGACGTCGAATTGTCAGGGCGCTTGCCGTCGGAAATGAACGAGCGTTATTGCTTGAACCGATGACAAGACAAACGTTGCCGCCAACAAGAGTATCGACACCGGCAGGCGAAAAGCCTCATCACCCGCAACAATGAAATAGGTGTGAATGCACCCGGCGAACCAGCCACCCGCGACGAGCACCCAGGACAACACAATGCCGGCACTTTGACCCTGAGCAAGCGCCTGCAAGCCGTACAGCACGATAACTACGAGGATCAGGTTCAAAACGAGGAACATCTGAATCCCGCCCGGTATGCCGAACAGCTGCCACTCCTTCCAGTACGCGGAATCAATCTCGTGCGTTAGCAAAACCGAGGCATTGAGCAGATACAACCAAAGGAGTGCGCTTCCCGGGCGTGTACC
>JBFKXV010000295.1:0-4064 GCA_041637935.1 Burkholderiales bacterium
TCACTATTAACGGCACAAAAGATGGCGAGAATCGCCCTCATACTTCGTTACAAATCCTCGCGAGGTGTCCAACCTCGCTGCGGTTTGCGCCTTGTCTGACGCTGATTTCGCCACTTTTGTTCATTTAAACGCTGGTTCAATCTTCCAACATAAGCGCCATGAACAGTGAAGCACTACACTAGCAACAAATCACTGCAGTCCGCCAGACGCCGGCCTTAGCCCTGCTATTCCGTATTTCGTGGTCCAAGCCTGACCTCGTAGAACTCGGGAAATCGCCTGGTCCGAACTTCCTCGGCAGCGGGGAATGACGGGCCAGGGCCGGCGTACAGGTCCCGCGCGTCGATTGCCACACCGGTATTGGCATCGACCAACTTCGGCCGCACGTGCCTGCCGGTACGCCGATCGTAGAGCTGAATCGGCTCCTTGCCGCGCTCGAAAAACCACTTATCACCGAATGGCATCAGGGCAATCAGCGCCAGCGCTGCGTCGTAACCCTTTTCGGTCAGGTGGTACTCGTAGCGCCTGGGCTTCTCCTGATACAGACGTTTTTCGACAAGCCCCTGATCCATGAGCTTTTTCAAGCGGCTGGTCAGTATGTTCCGGCCAATGCCGAGCCACTGCTGGAAGCCGTCGAAACGATGAACGCCATACAGGCATTCGCGGATGATCAGGGGACTCCACCAGTCGCCGAGCACATCCAGGGACCGGGCAATCGAGCACGGCGCGTCGCCAAAAGTCTTGCGTTGCATGGCTCAATCATAGTGAGTTGCATTATGAAACGCAATATTATATAGTCCGTTGCAATATGCAACTAACATATATGGCGATCCGATAAAACAGCGGAGTGACATCGATAACCCGCTGATTTGTTGAGATCTAATGCTTGAATTCCAGGCTTCGTCAAACACCTTCATGAAGGAGACACAAAGATGGAACTGAACTACACACTGATGGACGCCCACTTCGTAACGGTCAGCGCGATTGCCGCCGCCACTCTGGTCACCCCCTTTTACGTGTTCGCCACATATGTCTTCAGCGGCGCCTCGGCACGCAAAGGCGCGCTGATCGGAACGGCCTTTCTGCTTTTCGGCGCACTGATGACATGGACCGTCCTCTCCGACCTGCCCAGGTCAGCCGGCCCGCTTGGTAACCTGATTATTCCGGCCTGCTGGATCACGCCAAGCCTGATTCTGGTTCTCTGGCGCAAGTGGTTTCTCAGTGAGCCGCTCTCGCAGCGCTGGCTGGTCGGATTACAGGTATGGCGCCTTGCCGGCGGCATATTCCTGATTGAGATGGCACGCGGCAACCTCCCCGGCGTATTCGCCTACCCCGCCGGCATCGGAGACATCGTTGTTGGTCTTGCGGCCGCGTTTGCACTAATCGCCTACCGCAGCCATTCACAGCTGCCGCGTGCAGCGCTCATCATCGTGCTTTCGCTGGGCGTCACCGACCTCGTGGTCGCATTTTTCTTCGGAATCACCTCGTCTCCGGGTCCACAGCAGCTGTTTTTCCCGGATGTAGCAAACGACCTGCGGCTGTTTCCGACCGGCATGGTTCCGATGTTTTTCGTCCCCTTTGCGATTTTCTTCCACACGTTATCCTGGTTGTCGCTGCGCCAGTCCGCCATGCCGTCAATGACCGAACGTAGGGAAACAAGAAAAGTTGCAACGCCGCGGTTTGATCGCGAAGCGGGAACGGGAACAGCGTGATACAACGACACTTTGCATCCCGTTTGACCTCGTGGCGTTTCGTTCCGGTACGCTATACTGCTTTGAAGGGAATCGACGGGAAGTAATAACGAAAAGGATCGACAAGATGACAACTCCGATTCGTTTGACAGGCTTCGCATCCGCGCTAGTGGGATTGCTGCTTGGAGCCACGACGCTGCCCGCGGCAGCTCAGACTGCCGGCGCGCAAGCGCTGATCGAAAAATTCGACTTACGCGAGTCACGCCAGCCTGCCCGCGAAATGGCCAACTGGCGAGTACCGAAGAAGGTTGTCATTTGGCAAAACGCCGTCACCGAGAACGGCATTCCTGCAATCAAGGCCGCCTATCCGTCAATTACTTTCAACGCGGTGTCGAGCGCCTCCGCGCTGCCAGCTGCACTCAGGGATGCCGATGTGTTCATCGGATACTGCATTCCGGCCGGCGTGAACAGCGATCACCAATTGCGCTGGATGATGTCGATGGCGGTGGGTGTCGAGAACTGCGCCGCATCGGAAGTGATGCACCGTCAAAAGACTGTTGTCACCAACGTCAAGAGACTGTCCGGTCCCGAGATCGCGGAACATGCCATTGCGCTGATGATGGCATTGAACCGCGGCTTTGATGGTTTTATCGCCAAACAGCAGACGCAGGAGTGGGCACGAGATTTGTACGCCGACCAGTTCTGGGAACTCGAAGGCCGCACCGTGCTGATCGTTGGACTCGGCGGCATCGGCCGGGAAACTGCGCGCCGCGCCCACGGACTGGGCATGCGCGTCATCGCGACGAGAAACAGTCGCCGTGAAGGTCCCGACTATGTCAGTTACGTCGGCCTGTCGCACGAGCTACTCGAATTGACCGGACAAGCTGATGTGGTGATCAACACGGCACCTCTGACGGACAAGACGATTGGCATGTTCAACGCCGAATTCTTCAAGGCCATGCAGCCTCATGCCTATTTCATCAGTGTCGGTCGTGGAAAGAGCACCAATCAGGATGACCTGTTAGCCGCACTCAGGAACGGTGAGCTCGGTGGTGCCGGCCTTGATGTCACTGACCCTGAACCACTGCCTGCAGATCACCCGTTATGGAAACAACCGCGCGTCATCATCACGCCGCACGTTGCGTTTCGCTCGGAAAAAATTGGACAACGCGTGTGGACACTGGTCGAGGAAAATTTTCGACGTTACGTCAATGGCGACAAAATGATAAATCTCGTTGACCTGAAAAAAGGCTACTAAGCGGGCGACTTGTCGGCCACCCTTTCCGTCGGGTTCTGCGTGCCGCCACCTGCCTCGGCACGTCGTCCGATAAAGAATCCGACAAATGCCCAGATGGATGCAATGCCGGCGCCGACCGCCGCCACCGCCGCCACGCCCAGCCCCAACACCTGGGTCAGACCGGTAAACGCCCAACCCCAGAACACGTCGCCGCCACGATAGACCACTACATCGATGACCGGTTTGGCCTTGAAACGGGTTTCCTGATCAACGTAAGTGAACAACATCTCCCGCGCAGGCCGGGTAATACCGTAATTGCCTGCCCGTCGAAAAATCTGCAATCCCACCACAATCGACAGTACCGGCACCATTGCCACCGATAGTAGGCCGCCTGCCACGACGATCGGCAGTAAAGCCAAAGTCCACCCCAAACCGAAACGCGTGGCCAGACGAGACGTGATGAACAGGCCGGACAGAATCGTCAGCGTATTGGTTGCCAGGTCCATAAAGGCCCAGATCTCGGTGCGATCGGCCCGGCTGAACTCGGCCATCAGGTTTTTCAGTTCCAGATACACGAACGAGCCGATGCCGGTGTAGAGGAATAGAAACAGCCCGATGCCAAGTAGAAAACGATTCTGGAAGAACAGCTTGAAACCTGCCAATGGATTGCCGCCCAGCGTCGGCGCTTGCTGCGCCTGAGTTTCATAGCTGGCGTAGTGCGGATTGTGTCGCGTGACGCTTTGCAGATAAAGAATGGTCGGCAGCGTAATAATCAACACCACACTGGCAACCAGTATCAGGTTATAGGTGCCCAGGCCGGAAAACAGCAACGGGATAGACGGGCCGATAATTGCACCGACACTGGCGCCTGTCGTAATCACGCCAAACAATCGCTTGGACTGCTCGCGGGTGTGCAAGTCCGCCATGAAACTCCAGAACACGGAAATCGGGAACAGGCTGAATACACTCACCCAAACGTAGAACGCTTTATCGATCAGCACGCCGTCTTCGACAAACAGCGATGCCAGGTAGAAAACAACAAAAGTCGCCGCGAAAAATCCATAGACAACCGGTACCAGTTTCTTGACAGACATTTTGGACGCCGATGCGCCGTACAAGGCCACTACCGCGAAACTGAA
>JBFKXV010000296.1:0-4062 GCA_041637935.1 Burkholderiales bacterium
ACGGTCGCGCCAGTCAATGAGTTTCGTCTCATTCTCGAAGTCGACGAACGCGACATCGCCAACATTACTGTCGGTCAGATGGGGAATCTTGCGCTAGGCGCAATGCCCGGCCGCAATTTCGAATTCGAAGTCAGCCGCATCTCGCCGGTCGCGGTAGCCCGTGATGGACGTAACTTCTTCGAGGTCGAGGGCGAGCTTGACGAATCACTTGTTGCGATGCGACCTGGTCTGCATGGGGTTGCACGAATTTCTGTTGATCAAAGGCCGATCGCCTGGGTGTTGACGCATCGGTTAATTGACTGGGTGCGCATCGCAGCCTGGTCGGCGGGGATGTAAGCATGCGCGAATCGCTGTTCAGTCCCTTGTGGTATCGCGTCTCGCGCCGGCGCCCGCGCTTCAGACGCGAAGTCAAAGTGCGGCAGATGCATTACCGCGGCCGTAACTGGCATGTCCTGATCAATGAAGCCACCGGACAGCAGCACCGCGCCAGTCACCAGGCCTACGAGTTCATCGGGCGTTGTGACGGCCTGCACACCGTCCAGGAAATCTGGGATGACTTGTTGGAGCAGCTTGGCGACGATGCGCCGACTCAGGACGAAGTGGTTCAGCTGCTGATCCATCTCGATGAGCAAGGCATCTTTGCTTACGAATCGGCGCCTAATCCGGAAACCCTGGTGCGCCGCCGCGAGGAGCGGTTGAAACATAAGCGCAAACCGCGCATCAATCCTTTTGCCTTGCGCGTTCCGCTGGGCAATCCGACCGATCTGCTCAAGCGCATTGAATGGTTGGCGGGTCCGCTGGTCAATTGGTACTTTGCCTTGTTTTGGTTCGGAGCAGTTGGGCTCGCACTGCTAGCGGCAGTGAGTAACTGGCCCGCCCTGAAGGTGCACGGCATTAACAACCTCACAACGCCGCATTATCTGTTCCTGATCTGGGTGTGCTTCCCGTTCATCAAGGCGCTGCACGAGATGGCGCACGCACTAACCGTGATTCGATGGGGCGGCGACGTCCGCGAGTTCGGCTTCACGCTGTTTCTGCTCATGCCGGCGCCCTACGTGGATGCGTCTGATGCCGGCGGTTTTCGTCACCGCAGCCAACGGATCTTCGTCAGTGCCGCGGGCATCATGGCTGAGTTGGCACTGGCGAGTCTGGCGCTAGTCATCTGGCTCAACGTGCAGCCGGGCACGCTGCGCGACATCGCGTTTGTCACTATGTTCATCGGTAGCGTGTCGACATTGCTGTTCAATGGCAACCCGTTGTTGCCATTCGACGCCTATTACATCCTTAGCGACCTGATTGATGTTCCCAATCTCAGTTCGCGTAGCAAGAAGTACTGGAACAACATCCTGCGCCGAATGGTTTTGGGCGCGAACGGTGCGGCACCGGAATATGTAGCCAAGGGCGAAGCAAAGTGGTTGTTCGGATACTTCCCGCTATCGATGGTCTACCGCATCTTCATCTTCGGCGCGATCATCGTATGGGTAGGTTCGAAGTCGCTCGTGCTCGGCCTCGTTGCAGCCATTTTCGCTGTGTCGACATTCATCGTCATTCCGCTGTGGAAGACGCTGCGCGACGTGATCGCATCTGTTTCGGCACATGGCACCGGCCGACGATCGTGGTTTGCCTTGAGTGGCCTCGGCGTTACCGTCTTCTTGTTGATCTGCGTTATTCCGATGCCGCACACAACACTTGCGCATGGCGTTGTGTGGTTGCCCGACAAAGCGCGGGTGAGGGCCAAGACAGGCGGCTTTGTAAGCAAGGTTATGGTTCGTAACGGCGAGCATGTCGAGCCTGGCCGCAGTCTGGTGTTGCTTGAGGACCCGGCGCTGGCGGCGGACCGGGATGCACTGGCGAGCCAGCTTGCGCGAGCGACGACGCAACGTTACACCGCAATCTCGGTCGATGCCGAGCGTGCCCAGAAAGCACAAGAGGAAATCGAGCGTCTTCGTGCAGATCTGCGGCGCGCCGAGCAAAAGATCGCCGAACTCGAGATTCGCAGCGGTGTGGCGGGGCGCCTGGTTATGCCGCGCCAGCAAGATCTTGTCGGAACCTTCGTGCGGCAGGGGAGCGAATTGGGTTACGTCTTCGAAGCCGAGCAGGTTGGCATTCGCGCCGCAGTCGCCGAGTACGATGCGGCACTGGTCCGCCAGGACACGAGGCGCATCGCCGTGCGCGTCACCGACCATCCTTTCGACACACTGGTCGCCGATCTGGTCCGCGACGTTCCGGCGGCGACGCGCCAATTGCCAAGCGCCGCGCTGGGCGATCGTGGCGGAGGGCCGCACGTCACTGACCCCTCCGATGAAGAAGGCGTGCTTGCAATCGAGCCGGTGGTGGTGCTGGACCTCACTTTGCCCGACACCGTTCTGGAACGGGCCGGCGGCCGGGCACTGGTCCGGTTCGAGCACAGCGCCAAGCCGCTTGCCAGCCAATGGTGGCGGCGCGTGCGGCAGGTTTTTCTCAAGCAGTTCAATCCGGTGAGTTGACATGGCGAGATTCAGTTTTTTTGACCGCTGTTCTTGTGCTTTGGCTCCGGTATTGACCAGACCAAACAAACGAGCGCTTCAATGGGGGGAGTGGTCCTCAATATGAAGATCGAGACCCTTCCCGCACCGGGAATCGTTTTCGGTTCCTATCCGGAACGTCGCCCCTCCAAAGGCGCCGTGGCGAATCGTCATGCATCGGGAGTGGCTGGTTTACTGCGTGCCAGCCCCACAAAGCGCTTCATGCGTGATGTGCAGCTAGCTCAAAAGCGCCGCGAAGAGCTTGTGAGGCTATCGGATGTCGAACGCGAGCAGTCATTGCTCGAATTGCGTACGCAGATGTCCCGCGACGGACTCGCTGATGATTTGGTGGTTGAGGCGTTTGCCCACATCTCGGTTTTAAGTGAACAGGCTCTCGGCATGGTCCCGTTCGATACGCAGTTACTGGCGGCGAAAATTATTCTCGACAACCGTCTTGCTGAAATGGCGACTGGTGAGGGCAAGACGCTTGTCGCCGCCGTGTCTGCTGCAACGGCTGCGCTGGCGGGTATTCCGGTTCATGTCATGACATCCAACGACTATCTGGTCGCGCGCGATGCCGAGAAGCTGCGCCCGCTTTACGAGGCGCTGGACTTGAAAGTTGACTTTGTAACGCAGGCAATGCAAGCCGACCGCCGTCGCCGGGCTTATAGCGCCGACATCACTTACTGCACCGCCAAGGAACTGGCATTCGACTACCTGCGCGACACCATGATCAGAAGAGGCATGCGAAGCGACTTGCACCTCAGAGTTGCACGCCTCGTTTCGCAACCCCGGGACGGGCGTGAAACGGTCATGCGCGGGCTGTGCATGGCCATTGTTGACGAGGCGGACAGCATCCTCATTGACGAAGCACGTGTTCCGTTAATCCTCGCGCGCAAACTCGACTCTCCGTCCCGGCATGACACCTACGATCTCGCTTTGAACGTTGCGCGGACATTGGTGGAGTTCACGGATTTTCATCTCAATGCCAACGGTATGGTTGCCACATTGACTGAAGCCGGACATCGCAAACTGGACCAGTGTCGCGCTGAGTTGCAGGCAATGGGACGTAACAGGATGCATCGCGAAGAGCTCATCTGTCAGGCGCTCGCCGCGCTTCACCTCTACCAGCGCGACAAACATTATCTGGTCGACAAAGCGGGCGTTACCATCATCGACGAAATGACCGGCCGTGTTGCACAGGGCCGCGTCTGGTCGCGCGGCTTGCATCAACTCATCGAGCACAAGGAAAGCTGTGACGTCACCGACGAACAGGTGACGTCTGCGCAAATCACTTTTCAGCGTTTCTTTCAGAAGTATCTCTGCCTGGGCGGCATGAGCGGCACTATTCGTGAGGCGCGCAAGGAACTCTCAAGTGTCTACGGACTAGACGTGATGAAAGTGCCGCTGCGGCGAAAGAGTCTTCGCCGGGTGATGCCGACCATTATCTATCCGGATCACACCGGACAGTCAAATGCGGTTGTCGCCGAGGTTCAGCGCTTGCGGCAAATTGGCCAACCGGTGCTGATCGGCACCGACTCGGTGGCTGACTCCGAGC
>JBFKXV010000297.1:0-4046 GCA_041637935.1 Burkholderiales bacterium
AGCAACCCGGTCGGATTTTCAAGGAAGCTGCTGGTCAGATCGGCCAGTAGTGGCACCGCATCGGCGAAACGCGAGTTAAAGAAATCCGCAATATCTTTTTCTGTTTGCAGGCTGGCGAAACTTTCATCGCCTTCATTAGGCAGGAACAGGGTTGCAGTAAAGCTGCCGTCTGTATTTGGCAACGCGATCAGCATGTAACCGCCGCGAGGCCATATGTGCAGAGCGTTTTTGTCGATCTGGAAGGTACCGCCCGGGCCGGGCTGTATGTGCAACTCCTTGTAGCCATGGCCTAGAATGTCCTCAGTTACTTCACCGTCTGTGTCAGTGGCAATGATCTTGCGCAAGGCGGAACCACCACCGTCGGCGCCGATGATGACCTCAAAACTGCGCTCCTGCGTTTCGCCACTCCTCTCGTCAACCAGCACTACCGTCTTGTTGGCGAGGTCGACGTTCTCGCAGCGCTGGTTGAACTCGATGCGAACTCCGGCGGATTCGGCTGCGTTCATCAGGATCTTGTTGATCTCGCCGCGCGACAACGAGTAGATGACTTCTTCTGCCTTTGTGCCGTAGGGCTGCAGGTTTACGTTGCCGGCTTCGTCGTGGATCATCCGGCCGCGCATCGGGATGGTGTGTTTGCCGACCTGGTTCATCAAATCGACCTTGCGCAATGCATTGATACCACGGTTGGCCAACGCGAAATTGATCGAACGCCCGGCCGGGATATCGATCCGGCGCATGTCGGGGCGGCGCTCGTAAACGGTGACATCGAAACCGCGCCTTGCCAGAAAGATGCTCATCAGTGCGCCGACCGGCCCGGCGCCGAGAATACAGAACCGCGTTTTCGCAATCATCGGCCTGCAGTTCGATCGCGATCGAACGCCTTGAAGATCTCCACGAAGCGATAACAGTCCTCGAAACTGTTGTACAAAGGCGCCGGTGCGACTCGAATGACATCGGGTTCGCGCCAGTCGCCGGTCACGCCACTGGCCTCGAGGTGAGCGAACAGATCTTTACCCGAGTAGCGATTTGACGTAACAGTCAGTGACAGTTGCGCGCCGCGTTGGGCAGGATCTTCAGACGTAATGATGTCAATGCTTTCGGCGAGTTCGCCACGCAGCAGCCACTCGAGGTAGCCGGTCAATCGCAGCGACTTCTCGCGCAGCGGCATCATAAAGCCGGCTGCGGCAAACACATCGAGCGAGGCACGAATCGCGGCCAGCGACAGGATCGGCGGGTTGGACAGTTGCCAGCCCTCGGCCCCGGAAATGGGCTTGAAACGCGGCCCCATCTCGAAGCGGCTCGCCTTATCATGCCCCCACCAGCCAGTGAAACGGGGCAGCTCCACATTGTCACCATGGCGCGCGTGGATGAAGCAGCCGCCGACAGCGCCTGGCCCCGAATTGAGATACTTGTAGGTACACCAAACGGCGAAATCCGCGCCCCAGTCATGCAGTGCGAGCGGAATATTGCCGGCGGCGTGCGCCAAATCGAAGCCAACGACACAACCTTTGCTGCGGCCAAGCCGCGTAATCCCGGCCATGTCAAACACTTGTCCGCTGTAGTACTGCACCCCCGGAAGCATCACCAGCGCGATGGATTCGCCTTCGCGTTCGATCAGGTCGAGAATGTCCTGCTCGCGTATGAGTTTTTCACCGTCACGCGGTGCCAACAACAGCAGTGATTCGTCGGGTTGATAACCGTGGAATCGTATTTGCGATTCAACAGCGTAATGATCGGACGGAAACGCGTGATCCTCGATGACGATTTTGTGCCGCTCGCGCGTCGGACGGTAAAAACTCACCATCATGAGGTGCAGGTTGGTGGTGAGGGAGTTCATGGTGACCACTTCAGACGGCTCGCCGCCAACGATTTCGGCCATGTTGTCGCCGAGAAACTCGTGGTAGGGCAGCCAGGGGAATTCACCTTCGAAATGCCCTTTAACGCCGAGACGCTGCCATTTGTCGAGCTCCGCCGAGACGTAATCCGCGACGCGCCTGGGCTGGAGCCCGAGCGAGTTGCCGCACAGATAGATCTCCTGATCGCCTTTGTTTGTAACGGGAATGTGGAACTCATTCCGAAAACGCGCCAGCGGATCTTCCCGGTCCATACGCCGCGCGAAGTCCACACCGCTTTTATAGGGTTGATCCCGCCTCATCATCATCGACTCACAATCATCATCGATTCACAATCATCGTTGACTCAGAGCGTAGACGACCGGGCGACTTGGAGCGGCGTCCAAGTGAAACGCGGGCATCTGGAGATTCAACAGATAAAGACCGTCGCCGATCTCGTCATCAACAAAAATCATTTCGGTGACAGTCTTGCCGGCCCATGTATCAGGCGTTGCCTCGTGCGTGCCTTGCGGCACGTTCCAGAAAATGTGGTGATTGGTGAGCCAGCCTGCATCGTGCATCTTGTCGATCGAAGGAATGTCCACCAACAAATGCTGCACGCCGCGCTCGACAAGATAACGCGTTGCATCGGCGCTGAAGTAGGGCGGTTGGCACTGATCGCCGTACTCGGTCGCCTTCTTGGTTGCATGGTTGGGCAGGGTGCGCACCACCAGCGCAGTCAGTTCGTCGTGCTTGTAACCGGCGAGTTTTAACTCCAAAGCGTCCAGGGTGATGAGCATGTCGCCGGGTTCGGGCGCCGGACGGTAGGTATCATTCGTCGCGGATGCCGCGACCGGTGTCACACTGACGACCACCGACGGCATGACGCTTTGCGCAATCGACTCGAGCACTGCGTGCTGTGCATGCACAATGTGACCGACTGTTTCGGTATGCGTGCCGTTGCAATGCGGAACCATGCGGATCTCGGTGACATTGCAGCTGCCGCCGCGGCGCGTGTCGCCAATGAATCCGTTGCCTCGTAATGGCCCGGCTTGCGCCCTGGATGCGCCGAAGAAGTTCGGTTGCTCGCCGTTGAATTGCACAGGTATGGCGAGGCTCTTCGGGGTTTGCGAGTCCACCTGATAGGTCTTGCCCGCGATCACCACGCTCAGTTCAATCAAACAAACTGCTCCTTGCCAAGATTCAGCCATTCGAGCGCGGTACCGTGCAGCAGGCGCGCGCGCACATGTTCATCGCTCACGGTCGTTTCGATCAATTTGCCCGGTTCCAGTTCGCCGAGCGGAAACGGGTAGTCGCTGCCGAGTGCGAGTCGCTGCGGCCCCATGAGCCGAAGCAGATACTCGAGCATCAATGGTTCATGGACAACAGTGTCCAGGTAAATCCTGTCCAGGTATGCGCGTGGATTGACGTCATTATCGACAGCACACAAATCGCGACGCATGTTGAATCCTTGCTCGATGCGGCCAATGCTCGCTGGAAATGCGCCACCGCCATGGGCGAAACCGATCCGCAGTCCGGGTAGCCGTTCCAGCACACCGCCGAAGATCAGTGAGCAAATGGCGACCGACGTCTCCGCCGGCATGCCCACCAGCCACGGTAACCAGTAGCGCAACATACGCTCCTTGCCCAGCATGTCCCACGGATGCACGAACACAGCAGCACCAATATCGCGAGCGGCTTCGAACACGACAAACAGTTCGTCCTGGTCGAGGTTCCAGTCATTGACATGTGTACCGACTTGCACACCGGCCAGACCCAGTTCTCTTACGCAGCGTTCGAGTTCTTTCACGGCCAGCTCGGGCGCTTGCATCGGGATGGTGCCAAGGCCCACGAAACGCTTGGGATATTGGGCGACGACGCCGGCTATGTGGTCGTTCAGGAAACGCGACAGGTCGTGCGCATCGGCGGGTTTCGCCCAATAACTGAACATGATTGGCACGGTCGATAGAACCTGCACATCGACTTGGTGTTGCTGGAATTCCTGAATGCGCACCGCCGGGTCCCAGCAATTGGCCTCGACCTCGCGGAAGAATTTTCCGACAACCAGCATGCGCGCGCCACCGCACATGTGGTGCTCCAGGCTGACAAAGCCGCCGTAGCCGTATTTCTCGCGCAAATCCGGCCAATTCTCCGGCAGGATGTGTGTATGGATGTCAATCCTGAGCATTCAACACTCGTTCGTTGAGGCTCCTG
>JBFKXV010000298.1:0-4039 GCA_041637935.1 Burkholderiales bacterium
CACGTCATGCGTGCTCTGGTCCGTGGTGGAGCGCAGCCGCGCGCCGCTGACGCCTTTCGCGTCGCCGAGGATCTCGTCCAGCGTATGGCTCCATTCCATGCGCACATTGCCGTTTTCAACCTTGTCCATCAGCCGGTCAACCATGATTGCCTCGGCACGCAGCTTGTCGCGGCGATGTACCACGGTCACACTCTTGGCAATATTGGATAGATACAGTGCTTCCTCGACAGCGGTATTGCCGCCACCGATGACGGCCACGTCCTGGTCTTTGTAGAAAAATCCGTCACAGGTGGCGCAGGCGGACACACCTTTGCCTGCGAACGTCTCTTCCGATGGCAACCCGAGGTACTTGGCGGATGCGCCGGTGGCGATCACCAGCGCGTCACAGGTGTACTCGGCCTGGTCGCCAATCAGGGTCAATGGCCTGGTGCCGACTTTGGCGGTATGAATGTGATCGAAGATGATCTTGGTGCCGAAACGCTCGGCGTGTTTGTGGAAGCGCTCCATCAATTCAGGCCCCTGCACGCCATCGGCGTCGGCAGGCCAGTTGTCCACATCAGTGGTGGTCATCAGTTGCCCGCCCTGTGCCAGCCCGGTAATGAGTACCGGTTTGAGGTTGGCGCGGGCACCGTAAACTGCCGCGGTATAACCGGCCGGGCCGGAACCGAGAATGAGTAAGCGTGCGTGTTTTGTGTTGGTGGCCATGACGTAGCAAACTACCAGAAAAACCGAAAGGCGGAATTTATCAGTCCTGGCCAAAAAATGTCGAGACGATACCTGTCGAGGCGAAGTCTGCATCGAGATGCCGCCCTGCGATAGAATTGAGCGTTAAAACGAGGCGAGGCCAATTTGGATCGAGGCGATTTCAATCAAGGCGATTTCAATCAAGGCGATTTCAATCAAGGCGATTTCAAACGAGGCCAATCTCAATCAAGGCGATAACTAATTGCCACGCTCCAGAGCGAGAAAATCAGTACGTGTAACCAGGCCGGTCGCGCCGCCGCGCAGACCGCTGTCTCCGCGCCTCGCTGCCTTGCTGCGCGAATCGTGGCTGCTGCTGGCAATTGGCGCGACCTGTTACCTGGCGCTGATTCTGGCAACCTACCGCGCGAGTGATCCGGGCTGGTCGCATCAGGCAACCGGCTCGGTAGTCAACAATGCCGGAGGTTCGGTTGGGGCTTATCTCGCCGATCTGCTGCTCTATCTGTTTGGCCTGTCCGCCTGGTGGTTTGTGGTGGCGGCTGTTGCGTCGATTGTCTGGACCTACCGGCGGGTGCACGCGACCGCCGAGACCGACCGCCGTCCGGTGCTGGTGGCGGCAATCGGCTTCGTCATTTTGCTGGCTTCGAGCAGCGCCTTCGAGGCGTTGCGCCTGTACAGCGTCGGCGTGCAGTTGCCGGACCTGGCGGGCGGCATTACCGGCACGACGCTTGCCGCTGCTGCCGCGCGCGGGTTCGGATTCACTGGTAGCACGCTGATTTTGCTGATCCTGTGGGCGGTCGGCGTCACTTTGCTGACCGGCTTGTCGTGGGTGCGCGTGAGCGAGCGCCTCGGCGGCTGGATCGAAGATGTCTGGGCCGGCTTCTGGCGCAGCCTCGATACCTGGCGCGATCGCAAAGTCGGGTTCGCCGCCGCCGGCAAGCGCTCAAAGCGCATCGAAGTGGTTCGCGAGAAGCTCACCGACCACGGGCCGGTACGGATCGAGAAACCCAAAGTCGAGATTCGTCCGTCCGAGCGCGTCGTCAAGGAGAAGCAGAAGCCGCTGTTCGAAGACCTGCCCGACTCCGAGCTGCCACCGCTGCATTTGCTGGAACGGCCAGCCCACGACTCGGAATCGATTTCGTCCGAGACGCTTGAATACACCTCGCGGCTGATCGAGAAGAAGCTGATGGATTTCGGCATCGAGGTGCGCGTCGTCGCCGCGCAGCCCGGGCCGGTCATCACGCGCTACGAGATCGAACCGGCCGTTGGCGTCAAAGGCAGCCAGGTAATCAACCTGGTCAAGGACCTGGCGCGCGCCTTGTCGGTGGCGAGCTTGCGGGTGGTGGAAACCATTCCCGGCAAGACCTGCATGGGACTGGAGATCCCCAATCCCCACCGGCAGGTGGTGAAACTGTCCGAGATTCTGTCCAGCGAGACGTACGCACATATCTCCTCGCCGCTGGCAATGGCGTTGGGTAAGGACATCTCGGGCAATCCGGTCTGCGCCGATCTGGCGCGCATGCCGCATTTGCTGGTTGCCGGTACCACCGGCTCGGGAAAGTCGGTCGCGCTAAACGCAATGATCCTGTCATTGCTCTACAAGTCGACACCCAACGAAGTACGGGTCATTCTGGTGGATCCGAAGATGCTCGAATTGTCGGTCTACGAGGGCATTCCGCATTTGCTCACGCCAGTGGTAACGGAGATGCCGAAAGCGGCACACGCACTGAACTGGTGTGTCGGCGAGATGGACCGGCGCTACAAGCTGATGTCGACACTGGGCGTGCGTAATCTGGGCGGCTTTAACCACAAGATCCGCGCTGCCAGCAAGATCGGCAAGCCGATTTTCAATCCGTTCACGCTCACGCCGGACAACCCGGAGCCGTTGCAGGAATTGCCGGTGATCGTGGTGGTGGTGGACGAACTGGCCGACCTGATGATGGTGGTTGGCAAAAAAGTCGAGGAGTTGATTGCGCGGCTGGCGCAAAAAGCACGCGCCGCGGGCATTCATTTGATCCTGGCCACACAAAGACCCTCGGTCGATGTCATCACCGGGTTGATCAAGGCGAATATCCCGACGAGGATGGCGTTTCAGGTGTCGAGCCGGGTTGATTCACGAACGATTCTTGATCAGATGGGGGCCGAACAGCTGCTGGGTCAAGGCGATATGTTGTACCTGCCGCCGGGTACCGGCTATCCGCAACGTGTGCACGGGGCGTTCGTCGCGGACCAGGAAGTGCACCGCGTGGTCGATTACCTGAAGTCGCGCGGTCAACCACAATACATCGACAGCGTTCTTGAGGCACCGGGCGAGGGCGACAACGGCGCTGCGCCGGAACAGGACGCGGAATCCGATCCGCTGTACGACCAGGCGGTGGATATTGTGCTTAAATCGCGGCGCGCCTCGATTTCGCTGGTGCAGCGCCACCTGCGGATCGGCTATAACCGGGCGGCGCGACTAGTCGAACAAATGGAAAACGCAGGGCTGGTGTCGAGCATGTCATCGAGCGGAAATCGCGAAGTGCTAGCGCCATCGCACGACGAAGCGCGGCAATAAGAATAGCTGCGATAAAAATAGATGCGATAAAAATAGATGCGATAAGAACAGATGCAGTCGAACCAAATGAGATGAAGACAAAGGCGAGAAAAAGGAATGCCATTTATGCAGCGAACAGTACACAGTGCGGCTAAAAAATCGTCGATGGCACTGCGCCTGTTTGCGCTGTTGCTGGTAAGCGCCATCTGGGCGCCGGCCCTGCACGCCGGGGGCATCGAAGAGCTGCGGGCATTCATCAAGCAGACACGCTCGGCGCGTGCGACGTTCACCCAGACGGTCGTTGATTCGCAAGGTTTGAACGTTCAGGACTCGAGCGGCGTCGTCGAGTTCTCACGGCCCGGGCGGTTTCGCTGGCATTACCTCAAGCCTTTTGAGCAGCTGGTTGTTGGTGACGGCAGCAACCTGTGGGTGTACGACAAGGACCTGGCGCAGGTTACCACCCGCAAACTGGGCAGTGCGTTGGGCTCGAGTCCCGCCGCGCTGCTCGCCGGCTCGGATGAGGTCGAGCGCTATTTCTCGCTCGAATCGTTGGGCAGGCAGGGCGGCTATGAATGGCTGGAAGTGATTCCGAACGACGAGGAAAGCCTGTTCGAGCGAGTGCGCATGGCTTTCTCCTCGGCCACGTTGCAGGTCATGGAGTTGTACGATCACTTCGGTCAGAAGACCGTCATTTCATTCTCTGACTTCAAACGCAACCCCAGATTTGCGGCGGGTGCGTTTAGTTTCACGCCTCCGCCCGGTGTGGATGTCGTTACCGATTGAGCGCATAACGCGTTTTGC
>JBFKXV010000299.1:0-4019 GCA_041637935.1 Burkholderiales bacterium
AATTCGTTAATTGCATCGAGCAAAGTGATGGACTGATGCGGATTTCGTGGCTCATCCGGGTGACGCAGCCGCACCCGGCCGTTGCGAATCGAGTCACCTACCGAGCGCACGACCAGCTTGAGGCCGCGTTCGCGAGCGATACGGTCGCGAAACTCGATGACTTCCGGGTAATTATGCTCGGTATCGATATGCAGCAAGGTAAACGGAACCCGCTCCGGAAAGAAGGCACGCTCGGCCAGACGCAGCACAACCGCTGAGTCCTTGCCGCCGGAAAAGAGCAACGCAACATTCCGGCATTCGGCTGCGACCTCCCGCAGAATATAGATCGCCTCTGCCTCGAGTGCGTCAAGATGACTCCAGGCGGAACGCGTATTCGACTCTAGGCCAAGGCCCGCAACATCACTCAGCATATTCATAAACTGCACTCATTGATTAAATATCCGGTTCTCAGACAGACCTGGATGCCGCGCGTACCAGCCGGCCCTTTGGATCCATGTGCAACCCGCATTCGCGCGAACCGGACTCCCACCACCAACGCCCGGCACGCTCGTCTTCACCCGGTTGAACGGCCCGCGTGCATGGCGCGCAACCAATACTCGGAAAACCCTGCGCATGCAATTCGTTGACCGGTACCTGGTGCACCCGCACATATTCCGTGACTTCCTCGGCCGTCCACTCGACCAACGGGTTGAGCTTGAACAATCCGTGATCCCGGTCGTAGAGCAGAAGGTCGAGATCGGCACGGGTAACCGATTGCTGGCGACGCATGCCGGTGATCCACAATTTCTTTCCCTGCAGCGCCCGACGCAATGGCACGACCTTGCGAATCCCGCAACACCGCTTGCGCAGGTCGACGCTTTCGAAGAAAGCATTGCTTCCGTGCTTGGCTACGAATGACTCCAGTTCATCCTGGTCGGGATACAACATGCGTATCGGGCGGCGATATCGTTGTCTGGCCTGTTCGATCAGTTTGTGCGTTTCCTCGTGCAATCGGCCGGTATCCAATGTAAATACTTCGACGTCGAGCTTGAGACTTGCCAGCATGTCGAGAATGATCATGTCCTCCATCCCGAAGCTGGACGCAAATGTTGCGGGATGGTGGGCCGATACGACGTCACGCAGTCGCGAAGCAGTCTGCTCGACAAGCGCATTCAATTTCATGCCGCGTTCCTTTCGGAGCGGAAACGTCTATCGAACAGAGGACCCTGATCAGCCGCCGCCTGATAAGCGTCGGAGAAATCGTCGAAAGCACGCAACGCCTCGGCCAGGTCCTGATCCTCGCGCAACAGAAAACTGTCGAAACCACAGCGGTCAAGTTCATATAGTTGGTCACGCAGGATGTCGCCGGTCGCGCGAAGCTCACCTGCAAAACCGTGCCGCTGGCGCAACAGGCGTGCAGTTGAGTAACCGCGGCCATCGGTGAACGCGGGAAAATGCACCGCGATCAGCACCGGCAGCGGCCCGATCTCCGCCGGGTCATCAGCGGGCTCCAGCCACACGCCTGTCAGTCCGTCGCGACCGCTCAGTTCGCGCGACCGTTCGCGCCAGACCGAGAGCGGCACGATCACGTCGCCCTGCTCTGGTATCGGCTCGTCGGCCTGCAGCATGTGCCAGGTGTTTTGCTCGACTCTTCGATTCTTAATGAGTCCCATAGACCCGCTCCTTGAAAGGTTCAATGCCGAGCCGGTGTACGACGTCGACAAAACGTTCGGCATCCGAATCGCGATGGTCAATGTAGGTTTCGATGAGGCGCTCGATCACGTCCGGCACTTCGTTGCGAGCGACCGACTTGCCGATCACTTTGCCGAGCGCCGCGTCCGAGCCCTGCCGGCCACCGATGCTGATCTGATACCACTCCTGACCGTTCTTATCGACGCCGAGAATGCCGATATGTCCGACGTGGTGATGACCGCAGGAATTCATGCAGCCGGAGATATTCAGGTCCAGCTCACCGATATCGTGCAAATAGTCAAGATCGTCAAAGCGGCGCTGAATCGCCTCGGCCACAGGTATCGATACGGCATTGGCGAGAGAACAGAAGTCGCCGCCCGGGCAAGCAATAATGTTCGTGAGCAGTCCGATGTTGGGCGTCGCCAATCCGTTCGCCTTCAGGTCGTTCCATAACTGATACAGGTCTGCTTTTCTGACATCAGCAAACACCAGGTTCTGCTCGTGAGTCACGCGCAACTCACCAAAACTGAACTGCTCGGCCAGACTGGCGATTACATCCATCTGGTCCGCGCTCACGTCGCCGGGAGGTACACCGGTCTTCTTCAATGACAACGTTACTGCGGCGTATCCGGCGACACGGTGCGGGCGCACGTTGCGCTCGACCCAGCGATTGAAAGCAGTTACCGAAACACGTTGCGCCTCGAACCCGGCATCGCTGGGTGGAAGCGTTTCGTAAGCCGGCCGGCTGAAGCGGGTGGCAACGCGCTGCAGTTCTTGTTCGATCAGGGTGCCCTCGCCACCCTTAAGGTGAATCCACTCCGCCTCGACTTCGCGCGCGAACTTCTCCGGCGTGAGCTCTTTAACCAATATCTTGATGCGCGCCTTGTATTTGTTGTCGCGGCGCCCGAATCGGTTGTAAACCCGCAAAATCGCGTCCAGATACGTCAACAGGTGCTGCCACGGAAGGAACTCGCGGATGACATGTCCGACGATTGGTGTGCGCCCGAGCCCGCCGCCGACCAGCACCTGGAAACCGATTTCGCCTTCTGCGCTGCGTGTGGCCTGCAGCCCGATGTCGTGCACTCGGGTCGCCGCACGATCATTGATTGCACCACTGACAGCAATCTTGAACTTGCGCGGCAGAAAACCGAACTCCGGATGCAGTGTCGACCACTGGCGGATCAGCTCACACCACACCAATGGATCGACAACTTCATCAGGTGCGACACCCGCAAATTCGTCGGTCGTGACATTGCGCACGCAATTGCCGCTGGTCTGGATGGCATGCATCTGGACCTGCGCGAGCTGTTCGAGAATATCCGGCACATTCTCCAATGCCGGCCAGTTGAACTGGATGTTCTGACGCGTACTGAAATGGCCGTAACCCCGGTCATAAACCCGCGCGATATGAGCGAGTTTGCGAAGCTGTACGGATGACAGCAAGCCATAGGGAATTGCAACGCGCAGCATCGGCGCGTGCCGCTGCAGATACAAGCCGTTACGCAGACGCAGCGGACGAAACTCGTCGTCACCCAGTTGGCCGCCGAGAAAGCGCCGCGTCTGATCCCGGAACTGGGCTACGCGCTGGTTGACAATGCGTTGATCAACTGAATCGTAGGTATACATCGGGGCGTGACTCTCAATGCGTCCGTTTCAGCCGCTGCATCAGGTAAGCAGCTTCAAGCCAACAAGAAACAGCACCACACCCAGGAAGTTGCGAACCGCTTTCTCGGGTACATAGTGCGCCAGGTAGCAGCCGGCCACGATGCCAGGAAGGGAACCGACCAGCAGATTGCCAAGTAACTCGTAATCGACCGAGCCGGCGATCGCATGACCCGTTCCTGCCACCAGTGTCAGCGGTACGGCGTGAACGATGTCGGTGCCGGCGATATGATTGGTTGGCAGGTGCGGATACAACATCAGCAGGGCGACCACGCCAAGCGCCCCGGCACCGACCGAAGTCAGCGTCACCAACACGCCGAGCACCGCGCCGAGGCCGAGTGTTAACGAAATCGCACTTTGTGAGCGCATCGCCTGCAACCGGTCGGCGACCCGCCCTTTGGGCGCCAACAGCCGGTTGCGGAATAGCAGTGTCAGTGCCGTGACCAGCAACATGACACCGAGGACCGGCGTGATGATGGTGCCAACGTCGGCACCACCAAGTTCATATTTGGACAGGATGGCGCTGGTCACTAATGCTGCCGGTACACTGCCTAGCGCCAGCACCGCAGCCACGCGCCAGTTCACCGAACCGAGTTTGCCGCGCGCCACCGACCCGCCGGCCTTGGTCAGACCAGCGTACAGCAAATCGGTGCCGACAGCCGTGGCAGGAGCAACCCCGAAGCCCA
>JBFKXV010000300.1:0-4002 GCA_041637935.1 Burkholderiales bacterium
CAGAGCACAATCACCGCTCTGATCGATAAGGAAACGCGCCGCGGTATTCCGGCTTCCCGTATCGTGCTGGCCGGCTTCTCGCAGGGCGGGGCGATTACGCTGCAGACCGGGTTACGCTACCCGCACAAACTCGCCGGGATGTTGGTGCTGTCCGGCTACCTGCCGCTGATGTCGAAGGTGGAACGCGAGCGCAACGCTGTCAATCAGCTCACGCCGATTTTTATGGGACACGGCACGATTGATAACGTCGTTCCGATGTCACTTGGCGTTGCGTCGCGCGCGCACCTGACGCAGGCGGGTTACAGCGTCGAGTGGCACGAGTACCCAATGATGCACGGCGTGTGTGCCGAAGAACTGGCCGATGTCAGCGCATGGTTGAGAACAGCACTGCTCTGAACAGTACTGCTGACGATAGGTGCTGCTTTAAATGCCAGCTAATTCGGCGCGATCGCCAATTCGATAGCGCGCGATCTCGAACCCGTTGCCAGTTTCGAGCACCATCGACGGAATGATGGAATAAACTGTCTCGTATACCGCCATTTCCAACGACTTTTCGGGTGCGAATAGCCCCTCCGGCAGAAGCAGGGTTATCTCTCCCTGCGCGAGGCTGTCCCCGACGTGCGATGGAAGCAACAGCCCGTTTCCGACCATTTTTCCGCCACTATGTTCACCCAGCGCGACCGGTTGAACACCGCGTCCGAACAACTCAATGCCGACATAGTGTTGTGCCGCATCCTGAATGAGTAACCTGCGAATAATTCCCACCGCCCACATCCGGCTTCCGACCGGCCGCACGCCGATAAGCTGGCCGATGTGCAACTTCTCGCCGCGTTTTGCAGGCACCAGGGCACCGTATCCGGCCTCGCTCTCGTTGGCCACGCCCCAGCGCTCCATCTTCGTATCGTTGGCCTGGTCATCTGCGTATTTGCCTTCGACGCGCTCCAGCGTAGCGGTGTAACCGAGAACGACTGAAACGGGCGAATAAACCGCCTGACGTTGTTCGCGCCGCTCCGGACGTTTGGCTGACCAGTGGCGTCCCAGATGTGCAAGCACATCGATCACCAACTCGACGTCGGCAACGCCCTGCAGATTGATATCTGCAAGAGATATCGACCCCGTGGCGAGCTCGGCTGATATCTTCTCGATATCAGCTATAGCGTCTGCCGGCCCGAAAAACCGCGAACCCAGACGTACTATGCTGCCGAGGCGATAACGTGCCGGCTCGGTCCACTGATCGATATCCAGAAAGTAAAAGCAACCCTGGGCGGGATAGCGGTACACTTCAAACCGCCCCGCGACATGCGCAATCAAACGGTACGCTATGTCAATCTCCGCCGGCGGCAAGCTGTCGACCGCTGACATCGCGAACATCAGCGGTCTGGTGAACTCACGCTGGATTGTGGAGTGCTCGTTGTACACGAGCACCCGCGCCCGCGCGAGATCCTTGTCCTCGACATACGACCACAACTGAGACAGCGTCTTCCATAAATTGGCCTCGATCGGACGATAGCGCATCCGCATCCATTTCATGCGCAGTGCCGTCGCGCGAAGCGCGCGCGCAATGACCACAGGCAAACGATCTCCGACCTCGGCCCATCCGCGGCTGTACGTCTGGTATAACCTGACCAGGAATATATAGGCCGACTGAAGGCGTACCAGATAGGACGACACCGATTCCCAGGCCCGGACCTGTTCGTCTGATTCCTTTTCCTTTTCACCTTCCAGAAAGCGGCCCCGCAAGTCGTTGACTAGCTCCGCCCCTCGCCAGTCAGCCGCTTCAACCATGTCAATCAGCTCGACCAGCCGCAAGTGTCGCTCACGCCGCACCGCCTCGAGCTGGATCATGACCTCGGCCAGCTGTTCAGTGGAATCCACTGGTGGTGGCGCGGAGTACGCCGCTTCCTTGGTGTCGTCAATCACGCGTGACGTCGTATTTGATCCATGTTGGGCGTTTGGCATGTTGCTTCCTCGTTGGCACTGGGCTCAGGCGCTCTTGCACCCTGCATTTTTCTATTAACATTCAATTAGTTAATAGAATGTTTTTAGCTCAAATGGCGGCGCTCTGGAGCCGCCTGCAGGAATATGCCGATTTCATGCCTGGCCTGAAGAGACGTCATCACGCAGCGCGGATTGGTGCCCACGCTGAACATTGATTCCCGCCAGGATTAGCAGCCCGATAATGAAAAACACGCCCACCGTCAACAGGGCGCGCCGGTGATCGCCGCCACTGATCCAGGTCACCGCGCCATAGGTGAGCGGACCGAAAATCGCCGACAGCTTTACCGCCAATCCCCACAGGCCGAAGAATTCGGCGCGCCGCTTTGCCGGGCTCAAATAGCCGACCAGGGCGCGTCCGGCCGATTGGCTTGCCCCGAGGCACAGTCCGGCCAAGTTGGCCGCGAGCCAGAATACCCCGCGCGTGTGCGCCGACCACGCCACCGCAATGGTCAGCAGCCAGCCAAGCAACGTCAGTGCGAGGGTCGCCTTGTGGCCGATACGGTCCTGCACATGCCCGAAAACAATCGCGCCGATACTTGCCGTCACATTGACCACGAGGATCAGAAAAATGGTGTCATTGGTGTCAAAACCCATCGCCTCCGTGGCATAGATTGCCGCCAACGCAATCACCGATTGCACGCCGGCTTGATAAAAAAGAATACAAACCAGGAAACGCATCAGGTCCTTGTATTCGCGCGCATGTTGCACGGTGTGCCAGGTGCGCGCGAAAACGCCGCTATAGCGTCCGCCGGGCAATGGTTGCGGTTTGGCTCGCTCCTTGAGCCAGATAAACGTCGGCAGCACCGCCATCAGGAATACCGCCGCCGTAATCAGCATCGTCACCGGTACGAATTGCTCGCTGCTCTGGCCCAGTCCCTGGGCATAGGTTACGTAGGCGAGACACAGCGCCAGAGTCAGCAAGCCGCCGATATAGCCAAGTCCCCATCCCCAGCCCGACACTTTCCCCAACGCTTTGCCGCGGGCGATTTCCGGCAGGAATGCTGCAATCAGGTTTTCGCCGGTGCCGAAGAAAAAGTTCGAGACAACCAGCAATCCGACACCAAGCACCAGCTCACCCGGACCGACCAGGCCGAGCGCAGCCGTCGCTGCAATACAGCCGAGTGTGGTGAACACCAACAACTTCTTTTTGGCCGCGTGAACATCAGCATAGGCACCGATCAGTGGCGCTGTAAACACAATCACGGCATACGAAACTGATAGCACGAGAGTCCAGGCGAACGTGCCCCACACCGCGCCCTGTGCGACGACAGCGACAAAATAGACATTGAAGACCGCGGTAATAACCACTGTGGTATAGCCCGAATTGGCGAAATCGAACAATGCCCAGGCCCACACCTCGCGCGGCCGCACCCCGTCATTCAGAGTCAGCGATTTTTCTGTTGTCACTGTCTGTGCCGTTTCATCATGCCTGCCCTCTTGTCCAACCCATCAGACTGATTATTCATTTGTCGCAACACATCGACGCGGCGATCCATTGCAATGCTGCGTGCCCGGTCCACAAAAACCACCCGCGGCATAACCACGTCAACGAACGGAGATCGATAGCAAGCGGGAGCATCGCGCCAGTTCGAATTGCCGCGCCAGTTCGAAACACGGTGCCAGTTCGAATTGCGGCGTAAGTTCGAATTGCGGCGTAAGTTCGAATTGGCGCGTTGATCAAACAACGCCGCGCTTGCGCATGTCGTCGATCTGTTGTTGGTCGTACCCCAGCTATTGCAGAATCGAGGCAGTATGCTCACCCAATTCAGGACCGAGCCAGCGGGTCCCGCCCGGCGTAGCGGAAAGTTTTGGCACAACGCCCGGAATTTTCAGCGTCCGTCCGTCAGACAGGCGCGCTTGTTCGATCATGCCGCGGGCGCGGTAATGCACGTCGTTGACGATATCGACGATGTCGTAGATTTTTCCTGCCGGCACCTCGGCGCGATCGAGCACGGCAAGCACTTCGTCGAGATCGCGCGCGCCACACCACGCACCAATAGCCTC
>JBFKXV010000301.1:0-3998 GCA_041637935.1 Burkholderiales bacterium
AATATTGAATCCCGGCGTGCTGGTGGATCCGTAACGACACAGGGGCCCGGGGTACAGCGGCAGGCACGATTACTGCAAAACATGGCACGATGCGCCGCCGTCTGAACCTGGTCCATTTACTGACTTTCCGCGATTGCCGCGACTTGTAACGTCGAAAGCTCGCTTCGCCCTGCAGTGTCAGCACCACGATGACAGACCTCGATTTCACCAAGCCTGCCAGCAACGATCTGTACGACCCGGAGATCGCTCACGCCTGCTTCGAATCCCTCGGCGAAGCGATTCATCTCGCCAAGGACGACGCGTTTTTTGCCGAAAGCGAGCCCGGCGAAAACCTGTACCTGCTTTTAAAGGGCGAAGTTCGCCTTTTTCGGCGCAAGCGCGTACTGGACATCGTCCGTCCCGGCGAGATATTCGGTGAAATCGCCGCTATTACAGGTTACCCGCGTACCGCCTGGGCGATCGCCATCACTCCATGTAAAGCGCTGCAACTCAATCCGGAACAATTCAGGAAAGCGCTGCGCGAGACACCGGAATTTGCACTGATGCTGATCAACATCATGATCAACCGCGTCCGCGTGACATTGGCGCTACTCGCCCGCGCCGGCAAACTCAGCAAGCGCCTGGCCCCGGCAGAAAGCCGCGTGTTTTCGGAGAAAGTCATCGAGGAAATGATCGCCGTGCTGGGTAACCGGCCACCAACGAAAATACCCGCCAAGAAAATCATCACCCGGGAAGGCGACAGCGGCGGATCGATGTACGTGGTATTGTCGGGCCGCGTCGCCGTATTCGTGAATAAAGTCATGATCGATAATGTCGGGCCAGGTGGAATGATTGGCGAAATAGCGCTGGTCGACGGTGCGAGCCGAGCGATCACTACGCTTGCCGAATCCGACGTCACAGTGCTACCTGTCAATCACGATGACTTTCTCATGATGGTGAAGTCCAGTCCTCGCTTTGCGGTAACGATGCTCAAGTCGGTTGCCGACCGCCTGACCCGTATGACCGCAACAAGCGCGTGATACGCTAATAGCTGCAACGCACTACGGGAAAACGCAGTCATGCCATTACTTTCACCGCGCGGCCGCCCGCGCAGTCTCGGTTTGACTGACGGCAGGCTCAGCGCCTGTCCATCGTCGCCGAATTGTGTCTGCAGTGACGAGGCCGGCACATCGCACGCAATAGAACCGCTACGACTGGCGATTCAGGCTGCGGATGCCTGGCCTTTAGTCGGCGAGGCAGTGCGCGAACTGCCTCGAACGCGCCTCGTGACAAAGAGTGCTGACTACATTCATGCGGAATGTGCGAGTAACTTGCTCGGCTTCGTCGACGACCTTGAACTGCATCTGCGCGCCGACGACGCAGTGATCGCAGTGCGATCTGCATCGCGATTGGGCTACTCCGATTTCGGCGTCAATCGCCGCCGGGTGGAGGCGTTGCGCACAGCACTCCAGGAGCTAGGCGTGCTGCGCTAGCGCACCATCAGCCTCGCTGTTGCCAGCTTGATGCGAGGCCGAAGCCCGCCCTGGTCGTAACTCAGTCAAAGCTGAAACCCGGTGTGCGCGTATAGACGTGCAAACCCTCGTCCTGAATCACCAAAGAGCGCATGCGCTTCTCGCCCCGGTTGTGGTGTGAGTGCAGTGTCGTCGCCGGCGTAATCATGGCAACCCCTGTCACCCAGTCAATGCGCTCTGCATCAATCATGGAGTGAATACCATCGCCTTGAATCGCCAGAGTCACAGCAACGCCATTGTGCCGATGCGCACGCTGGTCGCAACCTGGTGCCAACGTGTTGATGGCCGTATTAATGAACGGAATCGTGGTGTAGTTCGGTTCCGTGCGGCGGGTAGAAAACTGTACCGATGATCCTGTCGTTTTGTCAGTAATAGGGCGCTGATAAACAGCATCGAGCAGACGGTCAATTTCATCACCGCGCCAGACAACTGCTTCGACGGCCGCCTTACCCTTTTCTGGCGCTCGCACCCTCGCGCATGCCAGCAGTGGTTCATCGGTGACGTTGAACAACAACGCATCCTCATCAGCGCGATAAGACGTATCCTGTCCACCGGGCAGGCAGAACACATCTCCCTGTTGCCATGCGATACAGTCGGCGCCATTTGTGCTCTCACCGCGGCCCGACATCACATAACAGACTTCGCCACTTGCAGCATAGGCAACCGAATACTGCTCGCCGGCTCGCAGCCGGATGTAGCGGCAAAAAAGTGTCGGTGTCGTCGCAGGATAGACAGTGCCCAACACTTGACTCACGTCGAGCATGATTGCGCCGGTCGGTGCGTCCGGAGCCGTCGCGCGCTGGTGCTCAGCGTTGAACTGGTGCGCCGGCACAGGCGGGTAAGAAAAGGCAAAACCGTTTACATTCGTCAGATAGCGCGCTCGTTGCTCGTAGCCCGCTTGGCCGTCCACTTGCTTCTGTTCCGCGATATCCATCGCCGTCTCCTGTGTCGCTGCCGGCTTCGCCCAGTGGGCTGCAGCAAATGCCCTGTCCGGCTGTTACTTTACGGACTGAAACAAACCCAGGTCAATCCCGCCCCAAAAACAATGCACCAGTTTGCCTGAGACGCAATGATAATGGTTTGTTGGGTACTACTTGGCCGGACTGGACCGATCAGGGTAGCTCACCGCCATTCCGGCGCGCACGTCCTGTTGAATGCCGTACTGGGAGAAGGGATAACGGAATCCGTTTCGCGACAACGCCTGCATGCCGTCGATCGCTTTTTGGAGTTGATCGATCGGCAACGCCATCAGCATTTCGTCGTCGAGCACGCCACCGTAGCGCCGCTCAGCAAAGCATGGAATCGATAGACTCGGTTCGCCCAGCTTGAGTGCACGGCCCCACGAATCGGCACACGCCGACTCACCAACAACACTCCAGTCGAAACGTTTATAGCCCGACCATTGCAAGCCGTTAATGAAATAGATCATTGCACCGGGTGTCGCGTAGAACAGCGCAATGTCCGGCGGATCGAGCCGGCCACTCGCCAGCGGCGATACGGCCAACGCCTGGTATTGCTTGCCTGGAACGATGTGCATCGCCGCTTGGTGGCGCGCCGCGTCAGTATCGGTTGCGAACCAGACACCGGTCATATGTTTGCCGGATCTCCATTCAGCGTCCGCCTTTCCCAGCCCGACAACTGCCCTGCATTGCTCTCCGACCAGATCGTCTCCGGTAATTCCGACCGTCCATCCAAGCCGGGCGGCTTGCGCCACGACCTGATCGGTAGTATGGATCGCCTTGGGCCGGCGAATTCGCGGCACTGCCTCCATCTCCTCCACCGTTCGGAACAGCTTCATTGCGACGCAAATGCCGCGTAACTTGAGCAGCCTTTCAAGTTCAGCGACAAGACCAGCGTAGGCGTTTTGCGATTCGGACATCAGTGTTCCTCAAGACAGTATTTGCGGTCACATACACCCAATATGGGCGGCAACTTCCTCGACCGGCACACAAATCGCCCTGTGCCTGGGGTTCTGTCGGCAAGCGGGCACCGCCACCGCGTGGGCAACGCTAACTGCGCGAGCATATGTTACACACAGTGCAGCGTCCCCCTGATGCTAAACGACAAGAACAGCAAACGTGGCAAGGCGTTACGTAACACAATGCCGACGGGTTATGCTGGCGATTCGGAGTTTCGGAGTTAAGGAGAGACATTATGATCACTCGCACCTGGTTTCTAACCTTGGCGGTACTGCTGATCGTGCTACCTGTACGCGCGCAAAACGTCTATCCGGAGGAGACTGTTGTGACGTCCGACAAACGGCAGCGTATTGAACAGCTCCTAGAGGTAACCGGCGCGCTGAACATCGCAAAAATGATGTCGGAAGCCGTGACACGCAATATGACCAACGCAGTCAAGCAGGCGCGCCCGGACATCCCTTCCGAAGCATTGGATATTGTTGAGGAAGAGGTCAATGACGTCATTTCCGATGCCATGGTAGCGGAAGGCGGATTTGTCGACCTGATCGTTCCCGTTTACGCGAAGCAT
>JBFKXV010000302.1:0-3990 GCA_041637935.1 Burkholderiales bacterium
ACGACACAGTATATTGGCGAGTTCTTTGACTCATCCATTCCAACTGGCGACATCAAACTCGATAGCTACGCGCGCACCGACATTTCAGTAGCATATACACTTAGGCGCGTAACGTTTACCTTTGCGGTGGACAACGTGTTCGACGAGCGCTACGAACAATATGTCGGCTTTGTTGATCCCGGCGTTCGCGCCCGCGCCGGTGTTTCAGCCCGCTTTTAATCCGCCAGAACGCTAGTCGGAACAAACGTCGTCAAAGCAAGATACTCGACGCGTAGCCTCCGGCTACACCCAGTCAAGCTTTGGATGTTGCGTATGCCAGTCAGTCGCCTTCTGGTAAGCACGCGCAACGCGCAGCACCGTTGCCTCATCAAATGATTTTCCATAAATCATCAGACCGACAGGCATGCCGTTTTCGGTGAAACCGCATGGCACGGTCACGGCACACAGGTTCAACGTATTGCCGATAGCCGTATTTCGCAGGCACTGCAGATTGCGTTTGGCATAGCGCTCCATGTCGTGCGCCACTTCAGCGACGGGTGTCGCTCCAATCATGACCGTTGGACATAGCAGCGCATCCACGTCGGCGAGCTGCTCCATGGCGCTGGCGCGCAATTTGCGCCACTCGAGTTCTGTCTTCAGGTATTCGTGCGCCGGCGTCTCTGCGCCCTTGATCATACGGAACGCGACAACTGAATCGAGCTCATCGAAGCGGTTGTCGAGCAACTCCCGATTGAGCGTATAGGCCTCCGCCGCAATCACCAGGCCTCGAGGATTGAGTTCGACCGCCCTTTGCGCTTGCGGAAAGTCAATCTTGTCCACTGGTGCGCCGAGATCACTGAACACGTTGCCGGTCGCCCGCACCAGTGCCGCGACATCGTCCTCTGCGCCGTCGAAGAAAACCGTCTCGGCAAACGCCAGGCGCAGTCCGTCAACACCATCGTCGAGGCGCGCCAACACGTCCATATCGTGAAACGCTCGCGTGCTGTCATCGTCCGGGTCGGGTCCCGCAAGCGCGGCATAGACCAGAGCTGCGTCTTCGGCAGTGCGGGTCAGAGGCCCGACCGAATCCAGACTCCAACTCAGTGGAAAAACGCCGGCACGACTGATCTGTCCGACTGTCGTTTTCAATCCTGAAACGCCGCACAGTGCGGCCGGAATGCGCACCGAGCCACCGGTATCACTGCCAAGTGCCATCGGCGCCATGCCGCTGGCAACGGCGACAGCCGATCCGCTGCTCGATCCGCCCGGTAAACGAGGTTCGCGATGCCAGGGATTATGCGGCGTGCCCTGCTGGTTATTGATGCCGGCACCCCCGTAGGCAAACTGTACCGTGATCGTCTTGCCGAGCAATACCGCACCTGCATTGTTAAGTTTGCGAATCACCGCACAATCACGCTTGGCGATGTTCGATTCCAGCAACGGACATCCAGCTGTGGTTGGCGCCCCGGCTACATCGTACAAGTCCTTCGCTGCGTACGGGATGCCGTGCAGCGGACCACGGTCGATGCCGGCTGACATTTCTGCTTCGGCCGCGCGAGCCTGCGCCATGGCGCGCTCTGCAGTAACGAGTTTGAAGGCGCCCAACTTGCCGTTGAGTTGGTCAATTCGCTGCAGATACTGCTTTGCCAATGCGGTGGGGGTAGTCGAACCGGCGCGCAATGCGCGGCCAAGCTCAACGATGGTGGAATACGGCGCGGAAGCACTCATGGTCGGCTCCTTGAATTGCGTCAGTTAACTAACAACACGCAGGCAACAAAACTTACGTACCTGGCGCAGAGTATCTTGTGGCTGCGACACGCAGTCAATCCGGCTTGGTCTTCAAATCAGTGTTTGCTCCCACCAGATCGTCAATTCCGCCCGATCACCGGCATTGCCTGGTTGCAGTAATCAACTTTGGGCAACTCCGGCAGGCGCGAACGGCACGTGTTCTACCCGGCACCGGCAGTCTTTTCGGGCACTGATCATGCTCGAAACACCTCAACCAAGGTCCCGCCGATGACACAACCACGACCACAAGAACGCTACGCCAGGGCGGTATTGCTGCTCGCACTGCTTCACACAGTGCCGGTGATCTGGATTACACCAGTTGCGGGAGGAACCGCGCCCACGGCCATGCTGCTTGCCTTTGGTCTGGCAAGTGTGTTCACGTTCGACCGCGAAGGCGTGGCAATTGGCATGTTCGCACTCGGTCCGGCCATGGTTTATTGCGCGATTGCCTGGTTAGCCGCGTGGCTTTCCGGCAAGGCACTCGAAAAACTGCGGCAGCCCATTGGCGCGGTCGTGCTCGCCGCGGTGGTGATTGCGCTACTGGCCAGCGTTTATTGGCCGATCTACGTTGCCGGCGGTCACAATACATCACGCAGTGCCAATCTCGTTGACTTGTTCGCTGACGCGCCGCTCAGAAATTTGCTGCTCGGCTACTGGATTGTGCTGCATGGCCTGCTAGTTGCGCTGTTCGCCGGCTACTTGGTCCGTGACAATTATCCGGTTCTCAATTTCATCGAGCGCTGGCGCAAGCCAGCGGTTACGACGATCTCCGCAGCATTGGTCGCGGTAGTTCTGGTGAGTAACTACCCGAAGATTATCTGCCGGCCGCTGGCCGAACTCGGCAGTGGACGCGCCGCACTGTGTGTTGCACGTTCTGCCCGCACCGATCAGCGCGTTTGGTACGAGCGGGCCGCCGAGAAAGGCCAGGTCGAAGCTATCGCCTGGGTCATCGCACATACGCCCGGCCGGAAACAAAGATTGTACTGGCTGCGCAAAGGCGCCGAACTGGGGGACGCCGCAATTCAGTTCGCGCTCTACGAACGACTCATGCGCACCCCCGGTCCGGATACCCGCGCCGAAGCCGAAATGTGGTTGCAAAAATCGGCTGAAGGCGATTATGCGCCGGCACAACTGGCTGTGGTCGACAAGCTGACACGCGCAATCCACAGTTCGCAGTCACAACATGAACTGGCCGAACGTAAACGCTGGCTCGAGCGCTCTGCCCGCCTCGGTGCTCGCGATGCCAAACGGCAACTGGCGCAGCATTCCGTCGACGGCAGCATGGGCTATCCAGCCGACTTGAAACGCGCGCGTAATTGGTACCGCGAGCTTGCCGAAATCGATGAACGCACCAGATATGAGAGCACACTTGGTATCGATGCCGACTATTACACCGCTCGTATAGCCGAGATCGATGCATGGAGCGTCGGGCTTCGCAGCGGCGATCCTGAGATCACAAGGCAATTAGCCGAGCGCTACCTCAAAAGCCGCTTCCCCGGACCGGGTGTGCGCGAACAGGGCCTACAGTTGCTGGAGCAACTCGCCGAATCCGGAGACCCCGCAGCACGCGATGCACTGGTCTTCATGCTGCGCACCGGATCGGGTGGTGTTGAGCGCAACCTCGACACAGCGAAACGCTGGCTCATCGTCGCCGCCGAAGCAGGTGACGTCAGTGCCATGGAGCGCGCTGCCGGCAATTACGCAAAAGGCCGTGAAGGCTTCGAGGTCGATTATCCGCAAGCACGACGCTGGTTTCGTGCTGCCATCGAGTCCCACGAACTCCAACAAACCGATGCAGCACAATTACGCGCGCGAGCGCTGCGCAGCGAACTCGACCATATCGACCGGCTTGCCGATCGAGCTGGCGGCACGTTGCTCAGCGCTGATGAACTGGAACAGCTCGGTCAAGCCCGCGACGCCGCGTCGCACTATCAATACGCTGTACAGCTTCTCGCTGGCCACGGCACCGAACGGCGCGCCGAAGCCATCGAACGGCTGAACAAGGCTTCGCGAAAAGGGCATGCCGATGCAGCGTGGCGTTTGTTTCAGATTTACGAACGCGGATTCCCCGCCGAAATCGACCGTGCTGCGGCTGTCGAGCAGTTACAAACTGCGGCGGCGAATCACCATTTCGACGCAACACGCGAACTTGCGATGCGCTACGAATACGGGAAACGCGGTTTGCCAGTTGATTTACCGCGCGCCATCGAAATGTACGAAGCC
>JBFKXV010000303.1:0-3990 GCA_041637935.1 Burkholderiales bacterium
ATAAATCTTGTCCTGCATGACGCTCCTCCTCTCTGTCTGCAAGGGATCATCTGGCGGGCATTACCCTATCTATTCATATTGGTACAAATCCAATCGAGTCGCCTTGATTCACCTCAAATCCAATGGCATACAAATGGGTGAGGATTGAAACGATGATGAATTCAGCACTCCCAGGCACACGCGGGCGCAAGCGCGTCTATTTGATGCGCCACGGCGAGGTAAGCTATCGGGGTCCTGACCGGCGAACCGTGTTCTCGACACAGGTGGAACTCACAGAAGAAGGAGTAGAACAGGCGCGACAAATGCAGGAGTTACTTGCAGAGGTGCCGTTCGACCTGGTTGCACACACGGGCCTCACGCGCACGCGTCAGACTGCCGAGTTCGTCCTCGCAGAGCGAAAAGTGCGGCTGGAAGAAATCAATGCGCTGCGCGAGATTGAAGCCGGATCGATCGGGCATCTCAGCGACGAGCGCATGGACGCGGAGTTCACTTACGGGCTCGAACGCGCCGCCCAACCCGGCGCTACATTTCCCGGGGGCGAGAGTTTTGCACATTTTCAGGAGCGCATCGTCCCGGCTTTCGAGACATTCTTGCGCCGTCCGGACTGGTCCACCGCGCTGCTGGTCGGGCACGGGGGAACCAACGCAGTCATACTCGCCTGGGTCACCCGTGGCGGGCTCGCTGGTCTGTCTGCGTTCGAGCAGGACGCAGGTTGCGTCAACATTATCGACGCCGACATCATCGACGGCGAAATTGTCAGGCGCATGATTCGCGCCGTGAACCTCACGCCGTATAACTTGGTGAAGCACGAGCACTACCTCACGGTAGCCGAGCGCATTGTCGCTGCGCACCGGGAGATGCGCGACAGTCGCGAAAAATGACGCGCGCAACACGATGCTTGCGCGCAGCGCGCGTGGCTGCGATTTCCTTCAGCGCGCCAGAATGCGCGCGCCCTCGAGGTCTTATCGCGCGCGAGGATACGCGCGCCCTCAATGTCTTTTAGCGCGCGAGGATACGCGCGCGCAGGCGCGACGATATATAGTCTGCCGACATCACCATCACCAAAATAACGATCACGCAGGTCGCCGTATCTTCATATTGAAACAGCTTGAGACTGCTGTATAGCTCGAAGCCGATACCGCCCGCGCCGACCATTCCGAGGATTGTGGCTGCGCGCAAATTGACCTCAAGGCGGTACAGCGTCGCAGCGATCCACGCCGGCAGCGCTTGCGGCAGAATTGCGAAAGCAATCACCTGCAGCGGTCGTGCCCCGGTTGCGCGCAACGCCTCCACCGGCCCCGGGTCGGCCTCCTCGATCGCTTCGGCAAAGAACTTCCCGAGCATACCTGCCCCGTGGACGGTTAGCGCCAGCACGCCTGCGAACGGCCCAAGTCCGACTGCCGCGACAAAGATCAACGCGAAGATGAGTTCGTTGATCCCGCGCGCAAAATTGAACACTTGCCGTGCGGCATGAAACAACAGCAAACTGGGCGTGAGGTTGCGCGCGGCGACAAAGCATAACGGCAGCGCGAGTAAAACAGCGAGCAGCGTTCCCCAGATTGCCAGTTGAATCGTTTCCAATACTGGTTGCACAAGACGCTCCATGAAACCCCAGTTGGGTGGAAACATGCGAACGATGAAGTCGCCTATCCACGGCAGTCCCGTCATCAGTTCGGCGAGTGAAAGATTCAGGTCACGCCCACTCCAGGCGAGAATGCCGCCTACCGCCACAAAGACCACAAACCCGATCAGCCACTGGGCTGCCCGCCAAGGTCTGCCAATGATGAAAGTCACTCCCTTGTCTGTCATGACGTCGGCTCCGTCATCGGCGGCGCGCCTTCATCGGCAGCATCCAGTTGCGACTTGTCAGCGAAGCCAGGGTAGATTCGTCCCAGCGCCTGATCATCGAGCGCGGCTGGAGTACCTTCGAACACCACGCTGCCAGCGTGTATGCCGACAATCCGATCGGCAAACTCAAGTGCATAACCCACTTGATGCAAATTGCACAGCACGGCGATTCCGAGTTCGCGCGATGCGCGCTTGAGATCACCGAGCACAAGCCGCGCGCTCTTGGGATCAAGGCTCGCTACCGGCTCATCAGCGAGGATTGCGCGAGGCTGCTGGGCCACGGCGCGGGCGATACCGACGCGTTGTTGCTGTCCACCGGAGAGTCGATCGGCGCGACTCCAGGCACGTTCTTTGAGCTCAACGCGATTGAGGCAGTCAAGCGCGATGCGTATATCTTGCTCGCGAAATAGCTGCAGCAACGACATCCATTGCGGCATACGCGACAACCGCCCGGCCAATACGTTCTTCAGCACCGATAGCCGCGGTACCAAGTTGTGATCCTGAAAGATCATGCCGACTTGCGAACGCAAGCGACGCAGGCCGGCCCTGGAAGTTGGTTCAGCTTCGCCGCCAACGCGCACCTTTCCACCGCTCGGCTCCACCAGGCGATTTATGCAGCGAAGCAAGGTGGACTTGCCGGCACCCGACGGCCCGAGCACCACCAACATCTCACCCGGCGCTACCTGGAGGCTTACATCGACCAGTGCGGCCAGGTCTCCGTATCGCTTGGACAGGCCGCTGACTTCTATCATTTCATTTTCTTGAGATCAAGATCGAGAAGCCTGGCAGTTTCACGTATCACGTCGTAATCCGAATCGGTGACTGGTACCCATCGCTTGATGGTGCTCTTCGGGCCCCACGGAACGTTATGAATCTTTCCGAAAGCGACGCGTATCTTCGCTTTCAAATCCTCCGGCAGATCGCGCCGGTACACGATGGGTGCACCTGGTATCGGCTCCGAGGTCCAGATCACCGCGACTTCATCCTCGTTCAACATACCGCGGCTGTAGGCTGTCTCCAAAAGCGCGTCGGCGACTGCTGCCGCATCAACCTTGCCGTTTTGCACGGCGATCGCGCTCGCGTCGTGCCCACCCGAAAAAATGACTCGCGAGAAGTACGTATTCGGGTCGTAGCCGGCCTTGATCAGTCCGGCCTTGGGAAACAAAAAACCTGATGTCGAGCCCGGATCAACGAACGCAAACGTCCTGCCGGACAGATCCTCGAGGCCATGTATGCCGTGATCCCTACGCGCAATGATGACTGACCGATAGGTCGCACCTTGCCGTTGCGTTTCGAGTAAAGCAAAAGCTTCTACGTCGGCGACCGTTGTCGCAAGGGCGTAAGAAAAAGGCCCGAGCAGCGCAATGTCGAGTTTTTTCGAGCGCAGCGCTTCTATGACACCGTTATAGTCAGTGGCGACGAAAGGTTTGATCGTCATTTGCATCGAGTCTTGCAACTCGTCGAGCAGCAGCTGGTTGTCATTCATGACCACGCGCGGGTCCTCGCTCGGGACCAGCCCCATTCTCAGGACATCCACTGCCTTGGCCGCATCAAGAGTCAGGACGATTACAATAATTGCAGCGATCAGTAACAAACCGCTGCGAATATTCATGCGATTATCCAAAATGCCTCCTCATAATTAACTGGCGGTTGTGATTGACACTGATAACTACCCTCATCGACAACTTTCCACACTCATAGTGCGTTTCTTGCCCTGTCCAGGTCTTGATCCAGGTCAAGCACCACATGGGCGGGCTCAACGGATAATTTGGTAGTCAGCGAAACACGCTGTTGAATCAGTCGCACCACGCTGCGAGCGCGGCTTGCTCACCTGACAACGCCATGGCTTAGTGAACTCATGGCGTAGTGAACTCATGGCGCAGTGAACTGATGGCGTAGTGAACTGACATGGAATGACTCTCGAACGCTGGCTTCAACATCCCCCGGAATACGAGGCGAAGTTTATTTGCCGTACATCGCAATGACTTGCGTATAAACTTCTCATATGCATACGAGTTCAATCGTGTAACAAAAATGGATCGCCGTAGCTTCCTCAAGCGCACGTCTGCCACCGTAAGTGGCATCGTTACCAGCGCAACCATTAGCGCGCTCACCGCACACAGCGTGCGGGCCAGCAACCGC
>JBFKXV010000304.1:0-3987 GCA_041637935.1 Burkholderiales bacterium
GAAGGCGGTGAATCGGAACGCATTATTGGCAAATGGCTGAAGAAAACCGGCAAGCGCAACGACGTCATCATTGCGACCAAAGTCGGTCTGGAAATGGGGCCGGACAAGAAGGGCCTGGCGCCCGCCTACATCCGAACCGCGGTGGAAGACTCACTGCGGCGGCTGCAGACGGACTATATTGACCTTTATCAGTCACATACCGACGATAAAGACACACCGCTCGCCGATACACTGGGTGTTTACGATGAACTGATCAAGACCGGAAAGGTTCGGGAAATCGGTGCATCGAACTACAGCGCTGAACGATTCGAAGAAGTGCTTGCCGTGAGCGAACAGCACAGCCTGCCGCGCTATGAAACGATGCAACCCAACTACAGCCTGGCCGAGCGTGACAATTTCGAGAGTGGGCTGCAGAAGATTTGCGTCGATAACGAGGTCGGCGTAATTCCGTACTTCTCACTCGCCGCCGGTTTCCTGACCGGAAAATACCGCTCGGAAGCCGACCTCGAAAACAAACCACGCGCGCGCATGGTAAAGAAGTACCTCAACGAGCGCGGCTTTCGCATACTCGACGCCCTGGATACGATCGCCAAAGACACCGCATCGACCCCCGCCCGTGTTGCCATTGCCTGGCTGACGGCACAACCAGGCGTGACCGCTCCAATTGCGAGCGCCACGTCGCTGCCGCAGCTCGAAGAACTGTTCGCTTCAGTCCGTCTCGATCTGAGTACAGCACAGCTTGAGGCACTCGATGCGGCAAGTCGTTGAATCGAGCGTCTGCGCGCGCGGCCTGTTATCCATGCAACGCCAACCCGCTGCATCCACATTCCCGGCGGATCCGTAAACACAGCATCACTTCCTGCATTCAGGCGAATAACGATGAGAACCATTCGAAACACAGCGATTCGAACCACAGCGATCGCTGCTTTATGCAGCGTTTTTCTCACAATCAGTTCAACTGCGTCGAAGGAGGCCGAGCTCGACGGCGCCGCGAGCGCCATTTTCGCCGGCGGTTGCTTCTGGTGCATCGAAGCCGATTTTGAGAAGCTACCCGGCGTCATTGAGGCCGAATCCGGATACATCGGCGGTCACGTTGAGAACCCGACCTATGAACAGGTCAGTGGCGGCAGGACCGGCCATGCCGAGGTTGCAAGAATATATTACGATCCGTCGAAGGTCAGCTACGAGCAGCTCCTGGATTTCTTTTGGCGTAATGTCGATCCGACCGTCAAGGACCGCCAGTTCTGCGATGTCGGAAATCAATATCGCACCGCGATTTTCTACGAAGATGGCCAACAAAAAACAGCTGCCATTGCGAGCAAGCTTGCGTTGGAAGAAAGCGGACGGTTCGCGAAAATCTATACCGAGATCGCGCCAGCTGGAACGTTCTACCGCGCCGAGGAGTATCACCAGGACTATTACAAGAAGAACCCGATTCGCTACAAGTTCTACCGTACAACCTGTCGGCGCGACGCTCGTCTTGACACGCTGTGGGGCTCCTCCGCATCTCGGTAACGGAACACTTGCGAAGTCTGGGAGTTACAGCGTTTTTTTGGGAATGAATTCGCCGACTGTCCGACGCAGGAGCGAATACGGCCAATTGCCTCGAACATGTGCCCCATATCCAGTACCGATCGGCGCGGCATCTTGATGCCGGCCAGTCGAGACGCGAGCAGGTGCAACCACTGCGCTGCCCGGTCATGTCGATTCTGCTCTCTCAACTGGCATGTGATCGTTTCCGCTGCGTTGGGCAAGCAGTCGCCGCGGAGCATTGACCATGTACATCATCGTCATCAGTGGAGCGAGCAACACCAGCATCAGCGCAAATCGCAGCCGATTCATCCATCCTGATTCCATCACCGGTGAGCGAAGATGTTTTACGAGCGCCGGAAACATTCCCGCCATGGCAGCGATGGAGTAACTCTGCGCACGCATTACCAGAGATGTTCGTGGCAACTTGTATAGCGAATCACGATGTTGTTCCTTGACATCGCCGTTGTACCGAACAACCGTGTTGACGCTGCCGAATCCTTCATATGATTCTTTTCCCGCATAGAACGGGCCTTCCATTTTGCGCCCGATATCCGAGTAGGCAGCCTCGCTCATCAGCAGATATTCCTTATCGGGCACGGAGTTCTTGAGAAGCCGGTGGGCGAGGATCACGTCCGGACCGGAGACCTTATTGAAGCCGCCAACCTGATGGAAAACGGCAGTCCCGCTATGGACAACGATTTTTAGCGCCAGATCCTTGCCGTTAAGGCAGATGGCGCATTTGCATGGCGTTGCCTCCATTCCCAACACCATGCCTTCATAGAATGCATTGAAAAAGCGTGACAGCATTGCGGGTATCTGGTCCAGGACGTTCCTCCATTCTTCCTCGCCGCCCGGATCTTCGGCATACAGAAACAGCGCATCGCCTTCAATTTCTTGCAGGCGCAACGGGATGTCGATTTCCCGCATGAGTGTCTCGATCAGGAAGCCAATGCATTGCTGGCCATGGACCGCGGACATCTGGTTCTCGACCATGAACCGCGTATAGCCGCTAATGTCGGCAAGTACGATGACAACACGTTTCTCAGTCGCTTCCATCTGGTGTTCCTCTATCCTCGCAAATTATCGGTTCTCGAAAATAATCGGCTCTCGAAAACAATCGCGTGTCACAAAATAGAGCGGCAGCGATGTCGGGGCACCGCCAAGCAGCTCACGTATGCTCGACGCGATAGACGACCTTGCAAAACAAACCGCATCGCCGACCGCACCTGTGGTGACGCCTGGTTCAAGGCACAGCCGGGAGTGACTGCGCCAATCGCCAGTGCGACAACCACGTTGCAACTCGGAGAGCCGTTCGAGGCAACCCGGTTGAATCTCGACCCGGATCAACCCGAGTGGCTCGACAACGCCACTCGCCAATGACGCAACGGTCTTTCAGTTGAAGTAACCGGTGGTCCTGTTCAGCACCTCGAGAGTCTGTGCCGATTGGTTCAACTGGGTGAACTCTGCGATCTGGTCGTCACGCATCGTGATGATCGCCATCGTACTGCGAACTTTGCCGCCGTCGTCGGCGGACAGAATATCGTAGCGCACGAAAACGACGTCACGATCGAGAGTCGGGAAGTATTGAATGTTCGCGACTTTCGTGTGCGGCGCAAAGTCAACCAACGCGCGCAAGTGCGCAGAGATTGCGTCGCGGCCCTCGACACGCAGCTTCACGTTGATGCTGCTCAGCGGGTACTGATACACGGCGTCTTCAGCAATCCACTGGAAAGCGCTACTGCTCGAACTCGTCAACTGGAGCTGTTCGGAGAAGGCAATTTTCGCTCTCTCGATGACATCTCTTTCAACTGCGATCGCCGGTGATGCCAGCATTCCTGCAAACACGGTAAAAACAACCAGTAACGTTCTCATTTCGTTCTCCTTAAAGTGATCATGAGTTAATCCAGGCAACAGGCGCGGTGCAGATTGCTGCCGCGCCTGTGTCGTCGCTCATTCAGTTCAGTGCAAACCCGCCATCAATACGAATCTTGGAGCCGAGCAAATAGCTCGAATCGTCTGAGGCGAGATAGAGCACGGCCTTGGCCACCTCCTCAGCCGAACCGAAGCGCTTGGCCGGCACCAGATCCGACATCGTTTCCTTGAAACCGGCAATCTGCTCTGCCGGCATACCCAGCTTGTGATAGATCGGCGTTTCGATCGGACCTGGACTGACTTCGTTTACGCGTATACCGCGTGGCGCCAGTTCGTTGGACAAGGTTCGCGCAAATGAAGACAGCGCGGCCTTGGTGGCGCCATAAGCACTCGACGTCGCCATACCGAGGTCAGCGGCGATTGACGTTGTCAACACAACGGAGCTGCCCTCGCCCATCAACGGCAGCAATTTTTGTATCGTGAAGTAGGCGCCTCGCACATTAATGCTGAACATTTCGTCAAACAGTTGCGGCGTGATCGATTCGAACGGCATGAATTTCGCGACGCCGGCATTCACGTACA
>JBFKXV010000305.1:0-3975 GCA_041637935.1 Burkholderiales bacterium
CTACGAGTGTTTCCTCAAGTGCTATGAAAAAGGTGTGCTGGTGCGTTCGGCCGGCGAGACGATTGCGTTGACGCCGCCGCTGATCGCAACGCGGCAACACGTCGACCAGATTGTCGGCACGCTCGGCGAAGCGCTGAAGGGAATGAGTTAACTGTAGTTATTATCACAGCTGCAACCGTACTCACCACAAAGGCACAGAGGCACAGAGGCACAGAGAAGATCAAAGTCATTCGGAGAAAAATTCGGGGGAGACTACAAAAATGAACGGGCGTGCGAAAAGAACGATTCCGTCGCATTCAGAGAGTCTCTTTGCCGGCAACTTAATTTGCTCTTCTTGTTGCGGAGCCGGTCGTTGAACTTTGATCTGCGTGTTTTCGCTTCATCTCTGTGCCTCTGTGTCTCTGTGGTCAACGCAGTGGTAAATATTTCTGAAGAACAATCAGGAACATGAAAATCGTCATCGCCCAAATGGAACACGAGACCAACACGTTCTCGCCGGTTCCGACACCATGGGAGTCGTTCGGGCCGAATGGCGCCTACCTCGGCAAAGACGCCTACCAGGCAATGAAAGGCACGCGCACTCCGATTGGCGCCTTCATTGATCTTGCCGAAAAAGAAAACGCCGAGATCGTCACGCCGGTAGCCGGCTTCGCATACCCATCCGGGCCGGTCGACGGCACCGCTTATGACCGGTTTTGTGACCTGATTTGTGACGCGGCAGCCAAGGGGTGCGACGCTATCTTCCTCGACTTGCACGGTGCAATGGTCGTGCAGGACAGAACAATGGATGGCGAAGGCACTTTGCTCGAGAAAGTGCGCAGCATCGCGCCAAAGACGCCGATCGCGGTTTCGCTCGACCTGCATGCCAATGTTACCGATACGATGGTTAGCAATGCCACTGTTATTGCCGGTTACAAAACCTATCCGCACATCGACATGTACGAGACCGGCGAGCTCGCCGGCAGTGTCCTGTTGCGAGCCATGAAGGGCGAAGTCAAGCCGGTCATGGTGTGGGGCAACGTTCCAATCCTCGCGCAGACACTGAAGATGAACACCTCAGAAGGCGCGATGAAGGATTACGCTGAAGCCGCGCACCACGCCGAGCGTGAAGGTGCACTGGCGGCTTCAGCGTTCGGTGGTTTTCCGATGGCAGACATTCCGCAAGCAGGAATGAGCACGATCGTCGTTACCGACGCAAACCGCCCCGGCGCAGAAGCGATGCGTGACCGCATTCTTTCAGTAGCGTGGTCACAGAAAGAAGATTTCATCTGGCACGACGAACCGCTCGAACAATCCATCGCTCGCGCAAAGGAGATGAAAGAGGGGCCGATCCTGCTGCTCGATCACCCCGACAACTGCGCGACCGGTGCGACGCAGGACACCATGCACGTGTTGAAAGAAGCGCTGCGTCAGGGGCTGACTGATATTGCGGTTGGCCCGATCCGCGATCCCGATGCGGTTGACGAGTTGGTCCGCGCCGGTGTTGGTGCCAAAACTACCTTGCTGGTAGGCGGAAAAATGGACATGCCGGCGATCAATCGAAAAGGTGAACCGCTGGAACTGACCGGCGTCGTGCGCGCCATCACGGACGGCGAGTATACGATTACCGGGCCGCAGTTCACCGGCGTGCGCGCCATGATGGGCCGTAGCGTCGTATTCGATACCGGCGCCGCCGAGATCGTGATTACCGAACGGTTGCAGGAGCCATGGGATCGCGGTGTATTTACCAGCGTCGGTATTGATCCGACTCGCAAAAAATACCTGCTGCTGAAATCACGCATGTACTTTCGTCCGGTATTCCTGCCCATCGCCAAAGACATGGTCTATTGCGACGGTGTCGGCGTCGGCTCATCGGACTGGCGGATGTTCAATTACGAACATTTGCGCCGCCCGATCTACCCGCTCGATGAACAGTTCGACATCACGCCGTTGTTCGATACTGCGCCGATTTCGGCGCAAAACCGGTAACGCAACCCCTGTTCGAAACGCGCTGGGAAGAACACATAATCAACTGAACGCTGCTCTTAACGCGAGGAAAAGATGAACAAACCTGCAACCAAGGAAACTGTCCTGCCGCGCGAAATCAGCCATTTCGTTAATGGCAAGGAAATCAACGGGACGAGTGATCGATATGGCGACGTCTACAACCCTGCGCTTGGTGAAGTCGCCAGCCGCGTCGCCTTTGCCACTGAAGCCGAAGTCGCCGCGGTGATTGAAGCTGCGCACAATGCCTTTCCGGCCTGGGCCGCCACGCCGCCACTGAAGCGCGCGCGGGTCATGTTCAAGTTCAAGGAACTTATCGAGCGCGACATGGACAAGCTCGCTGCAATCATTACCAGTGAGCACGGCAAAGTGCACTCGGATGCGCGGGGTGAAGTTATTCGCGGTCTCGAGGTGGTGGAATTTGCCTGCGGCATTCCGCAATTGCTCAAGGGCGAATACACCGAACAAATCGGCACCGGTATCGACAGCTACTCAGTACGCCAACCGCTTGGCGTGTGCGCTGGTATTACGCCATTCAATTTTCCGGTCATGGTGCCGATGTGGATGTTCCCGATTTCGATCGCCTGCGGCAATACTTTCGTGCTAAAACCTTCCGAGCGCGATCCGTCCGCAAGCATTCATCTCGCCAATTTATTGAAGGAAGCCGGGCTTCCGAACGGCGTGCTCAACGTCGTCCACGGTGACAAGGTCGCGGTTGACACCCTGCTCAAAGATTCGCGAATTTCGGCGATCAGTTTCGTCGGTTCGACGCCAATCGCGGAGTATGTCTACCGTACCGGCACTTCCGCCGGCAAACGCGTGCAGGCACTCGGTGGTGCCAAGAATCATCTGGTAGTGATGCCCGATGCCGATCTCGATCAGGCGGTCGACGCACTCACCGGCGCAGCGTACGGCTCTGCCGGCGAGCGTTGTATGGCAATTTCGGTCGGTGTCGCGGTCGGCGACATAGCCGACAAACTGGTTGAAAAACTTGCTGAACGCACCTCGTCACTGAAAATCGACAATGGCACTGTCGACCCCGACATGGGTCCGCTGGTCACCAGACAGCATCTCGACAAAGTCACCGGTTACGTTGACAAGGGGGTTGAAGAAGGCGCGAATCTGGTTGTAGATGGCCGCGGACTGAAGGTGAAGGATCACGAAAACGGTTTCTTCCTCGGCGGCTGTCTGTTCGACAACGTCAAACCAGACATGACCATTTACAAAGAAGAGATCTTCGGGCCGGTGTTGTCGATCGTGCGCGTGCCCGATTTCGAATCGGCAGTCAAACTGGTAAACGATCATGAATTCGGCAACGGTGTTTCACTGTTCACGCGCGACGGCGATGCTGCCCGCGAATTTTCCACACGTGTCCAGATCGGCATGATTGGTATCAACGTGCCGATACCGGTGCCAATGGCGTTTCACAGCTTCGGCGGCTGGAAACGTTCGCTGTTCGGTGACCATTACGCCTACGGTCCGGAAGGCGTGCGCTTCTATACGCATCTGAAGACTGTCACCAGCCGCTGGCCAACCGGCATCCGCAAGGGCGCCGAGTTTGTCATGCCGACCATGAAATAGCGCCAAGCATTTGTACGGTGCGCTTCGACTGCGCGCCGTCGCAGACACATCGAACATCACATCGCGTGTTGTACAGATGCCGGCCGAATTAGCAATCAACCTACAATGAGCGTGTTTCGATATTACGTTCTCGTCCGGTTCGGCGTCTTACTTGCCGCATTTTGCGTCGTGTCACCGTGCGCCGCGAATTCGGCGCTGACGATCAACGTAAGCGGTTTTGAAAGCGACGACGGGCTGGCGCGCATCGTGCTGTTTGATTCACCGGCCAGTTATCAGGGCAACGTGCCGCCGTTTCTCATTGTCAGTGTTCCGATCCGCCAGGCACAAGCGACATGGTCGAGCACTGAAATTCCGCAAGGCATCTTCGCGGCCATTGTCCACCACGACCAGAACGCCAATGACGCGCTGGAC
>JBFKXV010000306.1:0-3956 GCA_041637935.1 Burkholderiales bacterium
ACCGCCGGGCGCGCCCGGATCGTTTCGAACCAGCGTTTCAGATTCGGGAAATCATCCAGATTCTGTTGCTGACGCTGATGCGGGACGATCCACGGATATGCTGCCATGTCGGCAATCGAGTATTCCCCCGCAACGAACTCGCGATCCATCAGGCGCCGATCGAGCACCGCGTACAAACGCGAGGTCTCCTTGATGTAGCGCTCCATGGCGTAGGGAATCTTTTCCGGTGCATATTTTACAAAGTGATGATTCTGACCGGCCATGGGGCCAAGCCCGCCCATCTGCCAGAACAACCATTGCAGGACGTCGACGCGACCACGGATATCCCCGGCGATGAACTGGCCGGTTTTTTCCGCCAGGTACAACAAGATGGCGCCGGATTCGAAAATTGAGACGGCTGCGCCGCCATCCGACGGCGCACGATCGACGATAGCCGGCATACGGTTATTGGGCGAGATTTTCAGGAATTCCGGTTTGAACTGTTCGCCGCGTCCGATGTGAACCGGAATAATGCGGTACTTGGTTCCGGTCTCTTCCAGAAAAATCGTGATCTTGTGGCCGTTGGGGGTGGGCCAATAGTAAAGGTCAATCATGCAGCTTCCTCAATTGATGCGCGCTTGCCCCGAACGGGCGAAGACGCCATAAACTTAACGCTCATTACCAAACATTGGTTTACTGAACATCGGCTTATTAAGTATCGGTGGCAATAATCCGGTCCGCCACCTGCAGCAGATCGGGGGCGACAATATCAGGGGCTTCAAACAAGGGATTGAGTACCATGCCTTTGCGCGCAATAAACGCCGCCTTGCAACCGGCGCTCATCGCTCCCGCGACATCCCATGAGTGCGCCGCGATCAGGCGAGCCTGCTCAGGCGCCACACCCATGACGCGTGCGGCATGGTGATACACCTTTGCCGCCGGCTTGAGACTTTTAACTTCGTCTACCGAAATGATCTTCTCGAGAAACTTGGCCAGCCCGGCATTTTCCAGCTGCGCCTTGGCCATCGCCGGTGGCGAATTCGTCAGCGAAGCCATCCGATAACCTGCCGCATGCAACTTTTCGAAACCGGGCAACACGTCGGGGTGTGGCGGCAAGGTGCGCATGCCACCGACGATGTCGTTGCGGTCAGCATCGCTCAGCGTTACACCGTAGCGTTGCGCCACCATATCCAGCGCACTGCGCCCGACTTTGCCGAAGTCACTGTACTGCCCCGTAATCACGGTGAGCATGGCACTGCGCAACACCTGGGCAAACCATTCAGCCAGAACCTCGCCATTACCGAACAGACGTTCGAAATGCGGCGTCAGGGCGCGTAAGTCAAGCAACGACTCGTTTACGTCAAATAACAAAACCATTTTCATATTTCTGCCTCAAGTTAAATTGCTCGCGCTCAGAACGCGTCGATCCACGCCTTGAGCTGACCGATCTGCCGCTCGATGACACCGGGGTCAGACATCGCGTTGGCCATCAGAATCACGCCCTGGATCGAGGCGATCAGCCACACCCCCAAATCCTCGGCGTCGGACCGGCCCATCGCACGAAACTGCCCGGACAGCCACTCGGCGCGCAGAATCAACCCTTCGTTTACGCGCCCCCGGGACACTCCGGAGGACTTGTTCATTTCCTGAGACAAGCTGCCGACCGGACATCCGTGGCGCGTGATGCGTTCCCTGGCCTCGATCACTGAATCGAGATAGGCCTGCAACCGGGCGCGCGGCGTGTCATGTCTTTCGAAATTCGCAGCGCGCTCGCGAAAGTCGTCTTTTTGCGCACCGACGACTGCGTCGAGCAAGGCCTGCTTGGTGCGGAAGTAGTAATAAACATTGCCGAGCGGGACGCCTGAGGTTTCGGCAAGTTCAGCCAAAGTTGTGCGGTTGAATCCCTTTCGGTGAATGAGCTCTCTCCCGGCTGAGATCAGGCGCGCTCGTTTGTCATTGGTTCCAGGCATAGCGGCATTAAGCACGGCGTGTCGAGCCGACGGACCACGCTTGATATTTGTTCGAGGTGGAGTTAGTTAGCCAACTAACTCTATCCATTCTGTTGGTTCCTGTCGAGCATTCTGTAAACAAGCTTTTGTCGATCAGCATGCCAAGGAGGTTGTCAGGATGAAGTCGGCTTGCAATACGCGCCACACTTGGTTGAGGAAAGGGCTTATTAGCTCCCCCTTCGCGTCGCGCGCTGCTCCTCCTCCCCAGCAGACTATGTGTTTATACTGCGTCCTTTCGCCCGGGTGGGCACCGTGCAATCGGTTGCGGCTGCGGCCGCACCTGTCAGAAATTCTCGGTCACAAAGCAGAAACACACAAAAAAGCGATGAAACAATACGACTTGCTGGTAATCGGTGGCGGCAGCGGTGGCGTAGCGACTGCCAATCGCGCCGCCTCTTATGGTGCGAAAGTGGCTTTGTTCGAAGCCGGCCGGATGGGCGGCACCTGTGTCAATGTCGGCTGTGTGCCGAAGAAGATCATGTGGACGACTGCCAGTCTGCATGACGCGGTTGAGGAAGCTGTCGACTACGGGTTTTCAGCCAAGCCTGGCGCGCTGAACTGGCCCGAGTTGAAATCGCGCCGCGACGCATACATCGAACGGCTCAATGGCATCTACGAACAGGGGCTTGCCAATAACAAGGTTGACGTCGTGCACGCACACGCGCGTTTCGTTGAACCACATGTGGTCGAAGCGGACGGCCGGCGCTACACGGCAGAGCACATTGTGATCGCGGTGGGCGGCCGCCCGGTCCGGCCGGAGATTCCCGGCGCGGAACTTGGCATCACGTCGGACGGATTCTTCGAGCTCGAGGAGCAGCCAAGGCGGGTCATCGTCGTCGGTGCCGGCTACGTGTCGGTCGAGTTTGGCGGCTTGCTGCGGGCATTGGGTGCCGAGGTGACGATTGCGCTGCGCCGCGACCACTTTCTTCGCTATTTTGACAAGACGCTGCGCGACGAGCTGATGGCACAAATGGAGGCTGATGGCGTGCGCTTCGTCAAGCAGGTAACGGTGATGGACATCCAGAAGAACGATGACGGGCTGTGCGTCGAACTGGGCAACGGCGAATCGATTCGCCAACTGGATAGCGTCATCTGGGCGATCGGCCGCCAGCCCAATACCGACCGCATCGGTATCGAGAACACCGGCCTGGAACTGCAAATCGACGGCAGTATTCGAGTTGACCGGCTGCAGCAGACTGACATCCCGGGTCTTTACGCGATCGGAGATGTGATTGGCAAATTTGAACTCACCCCAGTTGCCATTGCCGCCGGGCGGCGCCTGTCTGACCGGTTGTTTGGCGGCCAGACCGGGCGCCACCTGGTCTACGAAAACATTCCCACCGTGATTTTCAGTCATCCGCCGATTGGCACAGTTGGTCTGTCAGAAGCACAAGCGATCGAGCAGTATGGTCTCGATAACCTGAAAGTGTATGAAACCCGTTTCACGCCGATGCACTATGCTTTCTCGCACCGCCAACCACCGTGCACCATGAAACTCATCGTTAGCGGCCCGGATGAGCGCGTTGTCGGAGCCCATATCATCGGCCTGGGCGCCGATGAAATGATGCAGGGGTTTGCGGTGGCGGTACGCATGGGTGCAACGAAGCGGGACTTCGATGATACGGTGGCGATCCACCCCACCGGCGCCGAGGAAATGGTCACCATGCGCAACGCGCGCGCTGCGCTCGCCTGACCGAATCGCGCTTGAATCGTCGTATCATCAAGTCGACTTCATCCGGGCAGAGGAGATTGCCATGCTCCGGTCGCTCTTGTTTCGGTTCGCAAACAACGCAAGTTGTTTTGTTTGGATGAAAGCAGATAACCAGGCAGAAAGGAAACATTCGCCATGAGCATAAAACGTCTTCATATCGGCCCCCGCATGTCGCAGGTCGTGATCCACGGCAACACGGTTTACACCGCCGGCATCGTCGCAGACGACGCCAATGCAGACGTCGGTGGCCAGACCGG
>JBFKXV010000307.1:0-3955 GCA_041637935.1 Burkholderiales bacterium
CCTCGAGTTGCACGTACCAGCGCCCGCGAGCCAGCTCAGGCATGCGGCCCTGGTACAACCCCGGGGACATCGCCGCGAGCACAAACTGCTGATCCTCGCCCGCACGCGTCGGGTGAATGAAACGCGCGATCAGACCAGCCGGAAACTCTTGTACGCCCGTGATTCTGACCCTGATGTTGCTGTCCGCGACCATCAGCTGCGCTTCGAGACCCAATTGCGCCGCGCGCGCCTCACGCTCCAGCACACGGTTGATTGCCAGGCCCTGCTTGTAATAATCGTCGACGACCAGTCCGTCACGGTGCACGATGGCAAGGATCAATGTCGCGATCCCGGCGAGCACCGCAGTCGCCGGAATGGAGAAGACGATCCATGGCCACGGTTCGCGGTACCAGGGAATGTTCGGTCTGCTGACAGCTCGCGTATTCATTGTCTCCCCCTAATCACCTTTCGGCGCAACCAGTGTTGCGCCCTCCTCGATCACGATGGGTTCATCATCACCAACGCTCTGGACAGTAAATACGATGCGGTTCGCACCAGGCCTGGTGTGCTGCTTTTCGACGCGCAGCCGTACTGGAATGACCCGCTGGCTGGCGCCGTCGATACTAATCGGTTGTTTCTGCGACTCCAGTTCGATTCCCGTAATTCCCGATGCGGTGATGCGGAACTGGCGCGCCGTCTCCGAAGTGTTCATTACCTGAAGTCGATAGACGTTTTCAACCAGTGGGTCATCGGCCGCCGCCATGGTCATGCGATCACGAATCACATCGACCTTGACCGGCACGCGATTCGTCAGTGCGAATGCGGCGACGATAATGATGATCCACAGCACGGCTGTGTAAATCAAAATGCGCGGGCGCACCACACGGCGCGCAATCTGACCGAGGTCGAGATGGCGTTCCAGCGCGTTTTCGCTGGAGTACCGAATCAGACCCTTCGGGTAGCCCATTTTGTCCATCACCTGATTGCAACCGTCAATGCAGGCGGCGCAGCCGATGCACTCGTATTGCAGACCGTTACGGATGTCGATACCGGTCGGGCAAACCTGTACGCAGATACCGCAATCGACGCAGTCACCGAGGCCTTTGGCCTTGTAGTCGGCACTTTTTGAACGCGATCCGCGCGGTTCGCCGCGCTCAGGGTCGTAGCTGATGATCAAGGTGTCGCGATCGAACATGGCGCTCTGGAAACGCGCGTAAGGGCACATGTATTTACAGACCTGTTCGCGCATCCAGCCGGCGTTACCGTAGGTGGCAAAACCATAAAAGAACACCCAGAACGTCTCCCACGGCCCCATCGACCAGGTCGACACTTTTGTCGCCAGTTCCGTAATCGGGGTGAAATAACCGACGAAAGTAAATCCGGTCCACAAGGCCAGCGCGATCCAGGCCGCATGTTTGGCCGCCTTTAGAGCGAACTTGCGCCCCGTCAGGGCGGATTTGTCGAGCTTGATGCGTTTCATGCGATCGCCCTCGATGTTGCGCTCGATCCACATGAACATTTCCGTGTACACGGTCTGTGGACAAGCGAAACCGCACCAAAGCCGGCCGCCAACCGCTGTGAACAGAAACAATGAATAGGCCGAGATAATCAGCAGCACCGTCAGATAGACAATGTCCTGCGGCCAGAAAACCAGTCCGAATATGTAGAACTTGCGGTGGACCAGATCAAACAACACTGCCTGACGATCATTCCAGCTCAGCCACGGCAGGCCGTAGAAAACTAACTGCGTCGCCCACACGAAAAACCACCGCCACCAGGCGAACTTGCCGCTGACTGCCCGCGGATGAATCTTTTGGCGGACTTCGTATAGCGTCTGTTCAACCGGTTCGGCAGTAGCCTGCTGCGCGTGTGCTGGCTGCGTCATTGAGTCAACACCATCCGCGCCAGGGCAGTCGGCCGACCGTCGTTAGCTAACCATCCCGGGTTTTGAATTGCACGTGTCGCCCTCACTGTTTGGAAAGTGACCAGACGTAGGCAGACAGTATATGCACCTTGTCTTCGCCGAGAAATTCACCCCACGCCGGCATGACACCGTTACGGCCTTTGACCAGCGTTTCGATGATGGCCGATTCGCCGCGTCCGTAAATCCACGCGTCATCGGTCAGGTTCGGCGCACCGAGCATTTTGTTTCCGGTGCCGTCGGTACCGTGGCAGACCGCACAATTCGTCTGGAACAGTGCCGCACCACGAGTCTTGCGCAGGTTGTCATGCGTCATGCCCGACAACGACATGACGTAATGCGCGACGTCCTTCACGCCTTCCCCGGGCAAGGCTGCGGCCATCGGTGGCATGATGCCCTGCCGGCCGTTCAGAAGGGTCAGTTTGATGGTCTCGGGCTCACCGCCATACTGCCATGCATTGTCGGCCAGATTGGGAAAACCGCGGCTGCCCCTGCCGTCTGAAGCGTGACATTGCGCGCAGTAGTTGAGAAACAGGTTTTCACCGATCTTGCGGCCTTCCGGGTCGGCTGCCACCGCCGGAATTTCCATTGCGGCGTATTTGGCGAACACCGGCCCGAACTGCTCCTCTGCCGCCGTCATTTCCTTTTCGTATTGATTGGTGGACGTCCAGTTCAATACACCGCTGAAGCTGCCGAGCCCCGGATACAGCACCAGATAGATCAGCGAGAACACGATGGTGATATAGAACAACCAGCGCCACCAGTTGGGCAGCGGGTTGTTGTACTCCTCGAGATTTTCATCCCAGACGTGGCCCATGGTGCCTGGCTGCTCCCCGGGCGCCAGCTTGCGTGTCGTCAATTTCCAGAGAAACACTCCGCAGGCCAGAATGCTCACCACGGTGATGATCGATATATACCAACTCCAGAACTCGCTCGTGAAATCGCTCACCTGCTGCTCCTTTCAGCATCGGTTTTATCCGTATCGGTCTTATCCATACCGGTTTTTTCCGAATCGGTTTTTTCCGAACCGATTTTTTCGGAATTGGTTCTCTTAGTCATGTTCGAGTCCTGCAACTCAGTCTTGTTGTGCACGCCGTCTTCGTCGAAGGGTATGCGTGCCGCTTCGGCGAATCTCTTGTGGCGGGCACCACTCCATGCCCACACGACGATGCCGATGAACGCAACAAACCCAAGCAGCGTGACAATCGAACGCAATGCGTCCTGAATATCCATTTTCAGCCCCTGCGCGGCTTATCTCGATTTCACCGCGGTACCCAGCACCTGAAGGTAGGCGATCAACGCCTCCATTTCGGTCTTGCCCGCGGTTTGTTCTGAAGCATCTTCAATCTGCTCATCACTGTACGGAACGCCAACGGCGCGCAATGCCGCCATTTTCCTTGGCGTCATTTCCGAATCCAGTTGCCGCTCAGCCAACCATGGATAGCCGGGCATGTTCGACTCCGGCACCACGTCGCGCGGCTGGTTCAAATGCAAGCGATGCCACTCGTCGCTGTAGCGCCCGCCGACACGGGCCAGGTCCGGGCCGGTACGTTTGCTGCCCCACTGAAACGGATGGTCGTAGACGTATTCGCCTGCCACCGAATAGTGACCGTATCGTTCGGTCTCGGCCCGGAACGGCCGCACCATTTGCGAGTGACAGGTGTAACAGCCCTCGCGGATGTAGACATCACGCCCTTCGAGCTGCAACGGCGTGTACGGATTCAATCCGGCGACCGGCTCGGTTGTCGAGCGCTGAAAAAACAGCGGCACAATCTCGACCAGTCCGCCGACGGCAACCACGACAATCGTCAGGATAATCAGCAGCGGGACGCTTTTCTCGATTTTGTCGTGAAATGTCTGTTCAGCCATTTGTTCGCTCCATTGTTTGGCGTCGATTCTCAGGCATGGGCAGCGACCGGCGAAACTACCGGTGCGTCAACCGCCTTGGCACCCGCGATCGTCTTCCACACGTTGTACGCCATGATCAACATGCCGGCAAAGAACAGCAGCCCACCGAGCAGACGAATTGCATAGAACGGGTACGTCGCCTTGACG
>JBFKXV010000308.1:0-3950 GCA_041637935.1 Burkholderiales bacterium
ACCAGGAGATCGCACAGTTGATTTCCAGACGAGGCCTGGGCCTGGCCGAAATTCTCGAGCGCCAGCTGTCAAAACTGGTTGACACATCTTCAACAGCACCGTCGCAGGTGCTCAAGGACACAGCAACTTCGCAGGTGCTCAAGGACACAGCACCTCCGCAGGTGCTCGAGGACGCAGTGCGTTCGCAGGCACTCGGGCAAACCGCGCCGTGGCAGACAATCATGCAATCATCGCCGGCTCTGCCCGATTCGTGGAACGCACGCGATTCATGGAACCCGGTTTCGACCACCGGAATGGCGGCCAATCTGGCGATCGCCGAAGCAAACGCGCGACTCAGTCTGCAGCGCAGCGAAGCCGCGTTGCCGGTCGCGGAAACGTCGCCGGCAGCGCAAGCGGATGATCTGGTTGAGGCGCACAACAGTGTCCCCCAGTCGTATGTCCGCACCTTCATTGACGCGGTGCGTCCGCACGCACTCAGTGCAGCCGAACACACTGGCATCCCGGCACAGTTTCTTATCGGTCACGCCGCGCTGGAAAGCGGCTGGGGCCGCTACCAGATACGCAATCCGGATGGGCGTTCATCGCACAACCTGTTCGGTATCAAGGCTGACGCCAGCTGGTCGGGCGAAGTTGCCGAGGTCATGACCACCGAATACGTCGGCGGTATGCCGGTCAAGCGCGTCGAGCAGTTCCGGTCATACGATTCTTACCAGGCTGCATTTATCGATTACGCGGATTTCCTGCAAAGCAATCCGCGCTATGCCCGCGCACTGCAGGCGACTGACGACGCGCGCGCTTTTGCCGGTGAGTTGCAGTCGGCAGGTTACGCCACCGATCCGCGTTATGCAGACAAACTCACTGCAGTGATTAACCACAGCCTGTTGCGCGAGGCGCGCTGGACTTGAGGCAACCTCGCCGTGCGCTAAAACTGCCGCTACCTTGCGTATTTCCAACCATTTGCATCACACGTTTGACGACTAAAGAGCGGACCGACGCTGCCGTAATTATCAATATGATGGGCAACGCGTGTGATGTGCAAGACTCAATCCGGACTCATTAGATGACATCGAGACTTTTCGAAATCGGAATCAGCGGGCTAAACGCGGCGCAGGCGAATCTGCGTACCGCCAGCCACAACATTTCGAATGCGGCAACACCTGGATTCACCCGCCAGGAGGCCGTGCAGAGCACCGCTTTGTCGCAGCTCACTGAAGCCGGCTTTGTCGGCAACGGTGTCAAGGTTGACACGGTCCGGCGCATCTATAGCGAGTTTCTTTCCAATCAGGTGGTGTCGAGCCAGGCACGCTCGTCCGAGCTCGATACTTATTACTCACAGCTGACCCAGATTGACAATTTGCTTGCTGACCCGCGTGCCGGATTGTCAGCCGCTTTGACGTCGTTCTTCAACTCAGTTCAGGACGTGGCGACGAATCCGCAGAACTACGCCTCTCGCCAGGACCTGATATCGGGTGCAAACTCGCTGGTCGACCGCTTCAGGCTCATCGACGGGCAGCTCGCGGCTTTACGCCTCAGCATCAACGATCAGATCGATCTGACGGTGACCTCGATCAACAGCCTTGCAAAGGAAATTGCGTCACTGAATGAGTCAATCGTCCTGGCCAAGGGGTACGCCAGCGGCGGCGACGAACCCAATGACCTGCTCGATCAACGCGACCAGATGGTTCTGGAGCTGAACAAATTGATTCGCGCCACCGTCGTTGAGCAGGACGACGGCGCCATCAACGTATTCATCGGCAATGGTCAACCATTGGTTGCCGGATACAAGACGTCTGATCTCGTCGCGATGCGCGATCCGTACGATGCTTCGCAGCTGACTGTCGGTTTCACGACACCAGGGATTACCTTGCCGATTTCCGAATCGGTACTCGGTGGCGGGTCGCTGGGCGGTCTGCTGGCGTTTCGCAGGGACGGGCTCGACACCACCCAGAATCAGCTCGGCCGCATTGCCGTGGCACTTGGCGAGCGTTTCAATTTGCAACACCGTCTTGGTCAGGATTTGAACGGGGTACTGGGCGGAGACTTCTTCAACATCGGTGCGCCCGATGTCATCAGCGCGACGACCAATACCGGCACGGCAGTGATCGCCGCAAGTTATCTGGATTCGAATGCGCTGACAACGTCAGACTATCGTCTCGATTATGATGGGGCCAACTACATCGTCACGCGTTTGTCAGACAATCAACAAACAACTTTTGCCGGCTTGCCGGCCAATATCGATGGCGTGACGCTGTCTCTGGCGAGCGGTGCACCGGCGGCAGGCGACGGTTTCGTGATCCGTCCGACCAGGCCTGGCGGCAGCACACTGTCGGTGACCTTATCGTTGCCGGAGGAAATTGCCGCCGCAGCGCCGATCCGTACCTCGGAGGGCGGCGCGAATATCGGCAGCGGCTTCATCAGTGCCGGGTCAGTCAATTTCCCGCCGCCGCCGGACGCAAACCTGCAACAGCCGGTCTCCATCACTTTCACCAGCGCGACGACATTTGATGTCACCGGTATCGGTACCGGCAATCCGGTGGGCGTTGCCTACACGCCGGGCGCCAATATCACCTACAACGGCTGGACGGTGCAGATCGATGGCACTCCGCAAACGGGGGATAGCTTCAGCATCGATCCGAACACCGGCGGCGTGGCAGACAATCGCAACGCCTTGCTGCTCGCCGGCTTGCAAACAACATCGATCATCGGCAACGGAACGGCGACGCTCGAATCAGCCTACGCGGCAATGGTCGGTGATGTCGGAAGCCGAACCCGCGAACTGCAGATCGCATCCAACGCCGAAGCAACACTGTTGCAACAACACGTGCAGGCGCGTGAATCCTATTCCGGCGTCAATCTCGATGAAGAAGCGGCCAATCTGGTGCGCTACCAGCAGTTATACCAGGCGTCCGGAAAGGTCATTCAGATCGCCTCGCAGATGTTCGATACGATCCTCGAGCTGAGTAACTGAGTTAACGGGAGCCGACTATGCGCGTTTCTACCAACACCATTTACGATGCCGGCGTCGCTTCGATAAACAAACAACAGGCGTCGTTGCTGGAAATCCAGCAACAGGTTGCTTCAGGCAAACGCGTCGTCACGCCATCGGATGATCCGATCGCTGCGTCGAGAGCGCTGCAGGTCGATCAGGCGCTGGCGATCAACGAACAATACGCGGTGAACCGCAAATCTGCGCAGGGCGTGCTCGGACTGGTCGAAGCGGGAATCGGCCAGGCCGCCGATATCGTGCAGAACGTCCGTCATCGGGTTATCGAAGCCGGCAATGGCGCCTATAGCGCCACCGAGATGCGTACCATTGCCGTCGACATCCGCAGTTTACTGAGCGAAATGATTGGCATTGCCAATTCTACGGACGGTGAAGGCCATCACCTGTTTGCCGGATTCCAGAGCAATGTGCGCCCGTTCAACGACTCTCCGGCGGGGGTCCAGTACGCCGGCGATGACGGGCAGCGATTGATACAGGTGTCTGCATCGCGCCAGATGCCGATCTCGGAGTCGGGCGCGGAGACGTTTATGCGCATTCGTCAGGGTAACGGCACGTTTGTTTTATCTGCCAACGCCGCCAATACCGGCAGTGGCACGCATGATCTCGGGTCGGTTCGCGACCCGTCACTACTGACTGGTGACGATTACCGCATCGATTTCACGGTCGCTGGCACGGTAACCACATTTGATGTCGTCAATGTCACGACAGCGACGACCGTACTCGCTGCACAGCCTTATGTTGAAGGCGGTGCCATCCAGTTTGATGGCATCCAGGTCGCGATCAGTGGTCAGCCCGCCAATGGTGATAGCTTCGACATCGTGCCGAGCACTAACCAAAGTGTCTTCGCCACACTGGACAATCTTGCCACTTTGCTTGAAACGACTTCAGATACCGCGCTCGGGCGCACGCAACGAACCAATGGCTTGACTGAGGCACTTGGCAACGT
>JBFKXV010000309.1:0-3928 GCA_041637935.1 Burkholderiales bacterium
AGTGCCGGGCCATCCAGTTGCAGACACTGTATATCGGTGATTTTCATGCTGGTATACCTGCTTGCCGTTTTTCCGATGTTCACCTGAAACGATGCCAAGTGCAATGCAAGCGGGTGCGGATTGCATTTGCGTGGAAAGTACAATGCTGTTGCTGGGCCGCACGTCAATGCGTGTGTCGGCGCGAGCCGGCATCACCGACTTCTCGAAATCACCTGGCGGCTGCACCGAAAGACACAGTTTGTAACCGGGACGAACAGCGACAAGGATGACGAATAAGGAATCGACAGTCTTGAGAACGATAAACAGTGATCAGCTGACGCATGCAGTGCAGTTTGCCGTGGCACACGAGACGGCCTGGAGCCGCGATACCGGTGATGGTTGGGGCATTCATGGCGAGGATCCACCGCCATGGAACCGCTTGCTCGGACCGGTTCATCGACGCGGGCCGGTTTCGGGCGTCGTCGTTGTCGACGGCGAGACCGTGGCGACCTGGGGCGAGCCGGCGCGCGCCGATCTTACTTTCAGCGTCGCCAAGACCTACCTCGCCTTGCTCGCCGGTGTCGCTTACGACCGTGGCTTGATGCCTGATGTCGATGAGCCGGTCGGTGTCCGTGTTCCGGGAATTGGTTTCGACGAAGGCCGCAATGCGCTGGTGACGTGGGCGCATCTGCTGCAACAGACCAGCGAATGGGAAGGCGAGTGCTTTGGCATACCTGAACAGGTCGACCGCTACCGCATATTGTCGTTTCAGGGTGCTGCGGCTGCGGGCAACAAGGGCGATCCACGCCCGCTTCAGACGCCGGGCAGCTACTGGGAATATAACGACGTGCGTATCAACCAGCTGTCGCTGGCTTTGTTGCATTTATTCGGCAGGCCGCTACCGGAAGTATTTGCCGAGACCATCATGGCGCCGATCGGTGCCAGCCAGGACTGGCGGTGGGCCGGCTACGACAACGCCTGGGTTGAGATAAACGGCAGAAAAATGCAGTCGGTGCCCGGCGGCAGTCATTGGGGCGGCGGTGTGTCGATCAGCAGCATTGATCAGGCGCGCATCGGCCGGCTACTGCTTGACGATGGCAAGGCGCACGGCGTGCAGGTCGTATCGGCGGCCTGGATCAGACGCATGTGCACGCCATGCGCCATCGCGCCCTTTTATGGTTACCTTGTCTGGCTCAATCACGACAGGCGTATCTTCCCGAGTGCCCCGGAGTCGAGTTTCTTTGCCATTGGCGCCGGCAGTTCGTTTACCTGGATTGACCCGGAACACCGAATGGTGGTGGTCGTTCGCTGGATCGACGCTGCCTATGCCGATGCATTTTTCAAACGCATATTGTCGGCGCTCTGATTCATACAAATCCGCTTGTGCCGAAGGTTTGGCGTTTATCGCCGTATTGCGTCGCCATGCGGCGCTCGGTTCTCTGCGTTAAGAAAAAGCTGACCGATGATCTTTCTCGATTAATTTAGGAAAAGTCTTTGTAATTAGGGCGTTACAGATGACGTAAATCGACAGGTTGTTACCGCCAGTGCCGTCAGACGCCAGCCGATGACCCAAAGTGACCGGTGTCGGCAATCCTTACCTCGCTTGTCAGAAAGAATCCTACACAGGGTACGAAGACTTCCGCATGCGGGAACGGCAATTGCCCTATGTAAGGGGACACTAAGGGAGGTGTAACCATGTATGAAACTAACTGCTGTTTGGAGGATTATCAGCGTCGGCGTTTGCTGATGGCCACTTTGGCCGCAGGTGGATTGATGCTGCTGCCGTCGCAAAGCTGGGCGGGAGATATTCGCGATCTGGCCGGTCAGGTATGGATTAACCGGCGCACGGTCACCAAGCGTTCAAAAGTATTGCCGGGTGACACGGTCGAAACCGGCGCAGGTGCGCGCATCGCCTTTGTTGTCGGCAATGATGCGTACTTATTGAAGGAAAATGCGCGCATTGAACTCGAAGGCGGACGCGGCGATACCGTGGCGCGCGCGCTGCGCTTGTTCACTGGTGGTCTGCTGGCGGTGTTCGGCAAGAGCCGCACGCCACGCCAGCTGCATACCGCAACCGTGACCGCGGGCATTCGCGGCACCGGCATATATATGCAAGCAGAGGCGAGCCGGACTTACTTCTGTACCTGCTATGGCGCCGTCGAGTTCGACGTTGCCGGATCGGGAGAACGCAAGCTGGTCATGGCTTCACATCACAAAGGCGGTTGGATCAACCAGGCTGCCAGTAATGGTACGCACTTCGGTGGTCCGGTCATGGTCGGTCACGGCGACGATGATCTGGTTGCACTTGAGTCTCTGGTTGGCCGTAAGCCGCCATTCATGCTTCCGGCACAAGGTTAAACCGCGAGAGGTATAGGGGGCATCGCGAAGAGAAAGGGGTTAGCCTGCGGGCTAACCCCTTTTTCTATTTTCTGAGCTTGTTATTTTGTTAGCTGGCGTGGCCCGCTGGGCCGGGAAGGTCAGCTTTCCTCACTCAACCATGCCTTTGACCTGCTCGAGACCGGCCTGGTAAACGCCATTAATAAAAGCGATTACGTCGGCATCGGTCATGTCCCCGTTGGAATTGTTCTGATAGGAACTAATCCAGGTGACATTGGATACACCGGGCTGGAGCTGCATCACCGTCATGGTGGACTGGTAGTTCTTTACCGGCAGCGGAGCCGGATCAATCACGCGGTACGTGAACGACCTCTTGTAGGAATCCCATTCAAGCAACTCTTCATCAAAGCTTGGTCCGTCCTGGATGGTCAGAGTACGGATTGCACCAGGTTCATTGTTGCTGCCGGAGATGATTTCACTGCCCGAAAACACCGGGTGCCACGTAGCGACGCCGTTGTAGTGCTTGACAATGTCCCATACTCTCGACGCCGGAGCATCGATGTTGATTGTGAAATACGAATTCAGTTTGCCATCAGCATGAGCCGAAAATGACAAGGCAACCAGGCTTGCCAATGCAAGTTTGATTAGCTTCTTCATCAGTAGAGTCTCCTCTCAAGTTGGTTTTATTGATTTACATCCGTTGCCAGACGCCCAGCGGCGATGTGCACTGGGGAAACGCGTAAGCCAGACTATGGCAGCGCAACAGCCGAACTATTCTACACGCCCACGGTGATGGTCACTCGGCGCGGGCGTCGGCATCCGCGTAGCACTGAACGACAATGCACAGCCAGGGCGGTTTAAACTCGTTGCCGTATGCGAGGTACGCAGCAGTTTGGTAATTGGAGTCACCAGTTCAGAGTGAGCTGAACAGCACCGAATACCGGCAAGTCGCCCTCGAGCACGGTGCCGGGCGGCCGCCCGGCACGCAAACAGCGTAGACTTCAACTGTCCGGACCGGACGCGCAACCGCAGTGCGGTGAGTTCGCGGCGGCGTATAACCGGTCGCGGCAGACTGGGAGAATTGCAATGACCCCGGAGCAGATACTTGAATTTCCGCCCCGTATCCTGACCCAACAGCAGCGCGAGTTCTTCTTCGCCAACGGTTATCTCGTGCTCGAGCGGGTCCTTGACGACAAATGGATCGCGCGGCTGCGTGCCGCGACGGATGAGATGATCGAGCGCAGCCGTACTGTCAGTCAATCGGATTCGGTATTCGATCTCGAGTCGGGCCACACACATGATCATCCGCGTCTGCGGCGGGTGATTAGGGCCTGTTAACACATATTGGATCGGCGCGACGGCGGTCAGTTTGGTGTGAGTCAAGGCGCAGCGAGCGCAGTGTGGCCATTCCACATAAGCGAGCTGTAACGCAGGATCGCACCAAACTGGACCCGTCCCTCCGGGTTGCCCCCAAAATGGCGCCATGCTGTGTTGCTCGTCGTTTATTTGGAATAGCCAAACTGCACTCCTCGCGCCTTGCCTGACCCCATTTTGGGGAGCAACGCATCGACCCAATATGCGCTAACAGGCCCTTATCACACGCCGCAGACGC
>JBFKXV010000310.1:0-3925 GCA_041637935.1 Burkholderiales bacterium
AATTCTAGATGGTCCGGAGCGAATCGAAACCGGCTGGTGGGATGGTGACGACGTGATGCGCGATTACTTTGTCGCGCGTAACGACAACGGCGCCACGTTCTGGATTTACCGGGAACGCAGCATCGCGAAGAACTGGTTCCTGCACGGCATTTTTTCCTGATCATGCACGACTACGCCAAACTGCACTGAAACCTCAACCACAAAGACGCCAAGACACAAAGATGCACAAAGAAATCCGTTTATCCATTATCTGGAACCCTCGAAAGCCCATCAAGAAGCTTTGTGATCCTTTGTGTCTTCTGTGCCTTCGTGGTGACGATTTTGTAATTTAAATTTTTCAAAAACAGTAAATGACCGACTACGCCGAACTGCATTGCATCAGCAACTTCTCTTTTCTGCGCGGTGCTTCACACCCGGAGGAACTGATCGAACGCGCCGCCGTACTCGGCTACAGCGCACTGGCCATCACCGACGAGTGTTCCGTTGCCGGCGCGGTGCGCGCTCATATTGCAGCAAAGCAAAGCGGTCTCAAGCTGCTGGTCGGCGCGGAATTCCGGCTTGCAGACGGATTGCGTTTCATACTGCTGGCGCAAAACCGCAACGGCTACGGCAATCTCTGTGAACTGATCACCCGCGGCCGGCGCGCAGCAAAAAAAGGCGAGTATTACCTGACCCGCAATGACATTGCACAAGGCATTGATGACTGTTTGGCAGTGTGGTTGCCGGACACTGCTGCTGCCGCTATCGGAACAGCGACTTTCAGTACTGAGCCGCTCAGCTGGCTTGCCGGCTGTTTTCCCGATCGCCTGTGGATTGCCGTCGAACTGCTCGCACGTGGCGGTGATCGCCAACGGCTCGATGCGCTGTGCAAACTCGCAGAACAGCTCGCGCTGCCATGCGTGGCAGCCGGTGACGTGCACATGCATGTGCGCGAACGGCGCATGGTGCAGGACACACTGACCGCAATCCGTCTCGGCAAACCGGTTGCGCAAGTTGGACACGGGCTCCACTGCAGTGGCGAGCGTCACCTGCGTCATCGCAAAACACTCGGCCGCATCTACCCGCCCGGACTGCTCGCGCAATCCGTTCACATCGCACAGCGCTGTGATTTTTCGCTCGACAGCCTGCGTTACGAGTATCCGGAAGAAATCGTCCCGTCCGGTCTCACTCCTTCACAGCACCTGCGCCAGCTGACCGAGGCAGGATTGGCGTGGCGCTTTCCGTCCGGCATCACGCCCAGGGTTCGTGAGCTGGTTGACCACGAACTGGCGTTGATCGAGGAGCTGCACTACGAACCCTATTTTCTGACCGTTTACGACATCGTCCGATTCGCACGCAGCCGCAACATCCTGTGTCAGGGACGCGGCAGCGCAGCCAACTCCGCGGTGTGCTACGCGCTGGGCATTACCGAAGTCGACCCGAGCCGCATGGCAATGCTGTTCGAGCGGTTTATTTCAAAAGAACGCAACGAGCCGCCGGATATCGACGTCGATTTCGAGCACGAGCGCCGCGAAGAAGTCATCCAGTACATCTATCAAAAATACGGCCGTGATCGCGCCGCCCTTGCCGCGACTGTCATCACCTACCGCGCCAAAAGTGCATTCCGCGACGTTGGCAAGGCGCTCGGTCTGAACCTCGAGCAGGTCAATCGCATTTCAAAGAATTTTGCCTGGTGGGATCGCAAGTCAAAGCGTGCCGAGCGTTTGCAAGAAGTCGGATTCGACCCGCGTTCACCGGTCATACAAAAGCTCATCACGCTCACCGAAACACTGGGCGGTTTCCCGCGCCATTTGTCACAGCACGTCGGCGGCTTTGTCATTGCGCGCGGCCTGTTGTCGCGGCTGGTGCCGGTAGAGAACGCGGCAATGGCGGAACGTTCCGTCATCCAGTGGGACAAGGATGATCTCGATGCCCTCGGTCTGCTGAAGGTCGATGTGCTCGCACTCGGCATGCTCTCGGCGATTCGCCGGGCACTGGCACTGGTGAGCGAGCTGCACAAAAAACCGTTCACCATTGCCGACGTGCCGGCGGAAGATCCGAAAGTCTATGAAATGATCCAGCGCGCCGACACCATCGGCGTATTTCAGATCGAGTCGCGGGCACAGATGTCGATGCTGCCACGGCTGCGGCCGCAATGTTTCTATGATCTGGTCATCGAGGTTGCCATCGTGCGGCCTGGCCCGATCCAGGGCGGTATGGTGCATCCCTATCTGCGCCGCCGTCAGGGCACCGATCCCGTTACCTACCCTTCCGAGCAAGTACGCAGCGTGCTGGAACGCACACTCGGCGTGCCCATTTTCCAGGAACAGGTCATGCAACTGGCGGTGGTTGCGGCGGGATTCACGCCTGGCGAAGCTGATCACTTACGCCGCTCAATGGCGGCGTGGCGGCGCCGGGGCGGACTGCAACCATTCGAAGAAAAACTGATCTGCGGCATGCGCCGCCGCGGCTACAGTGAAGCATTCGCCAAACAGATCTTTCAGCAAATTCTCGGCTTCGGCGAATACGGATTTCCGGAATCACATTCGGCCAGCTTCGCTTTACTGGTCTATGTGTCATCGTGGCTGAAATGCCATTATCCGGCCGCCTTTACCTGCGCCCTGCTCAACAGCCAGCCGATGGGCTTTTACGCGCCTTCGCAACTGGTGCAGGACGCGCGACGCCACGGTGTAGAAATACGCCCGGTCGACATTCTCAGAAGTGACGATGCCTGTACGCTGGAGTTGGAACAAGGCCAGTATCAGTCTCAGCCGGCACTGCGACTTGGCTTCAAAATGGTGAAAGGTTTTTCAGAGGCCGGCATACAACGGCTGGTCGACGCGCGCCGGCATCTACCCGGTAGTACAGCCGAGCAACTGATGAGTGCGGCGAAACTGTCACGCCGCGACATGGAATGTCTCGCCGCTGCCGGCGCACTCAGCGCAACCATCGGGCATCGCCACAATGCGGCATGGATGGTTGCCGGAATCGAAGCGCGTCCGCTGTTGCTGAAGAACGCACCGGTTTATGAACAGCCGGTCGATCTGCCCTCGCCTACTGAAGGTGAGAACATCGTCGCCGACTACGCCAGCACCGGATTGACACTGGGCCGCCATCCGCTGGCGCTGCTGCGCCCGGAACTGCAAAAGCTGCAGATGTTGAGCGCGGAAGAAATCCGCCATATCCCGCATGGCACGATGACGCGTGCTGCCGGCATTGTTACCTGTCGTCAGCGCCCGGGCACCGCCAGCGGTGTCGTGTTCATCACACTCGAAGATGAGACCGGATTCATCAACGTGGTTGTCTGGGGCCGGTCGGCTGCGCAGCAGCGCCGGGTGTTACTTGGCGCTCAATTGATGGCGGTACATGGGCATATCGAACGTGAAGGTGAAGTGATTCACCTGATCGCAGGCAAGCTGATCGATCACTCCCACCTGCTGGGCAACCTACTGACCCGTTCACGCGATTTTCACTGAGAGCAAAACCCGGTACAACAGGTCAGGCGGCATCAGCAGCCGAGGACATTCCAACGGATCGCAGCAGCGTTGCGCCGAACGAGTTCTGATCCTTGAGCCAGCCGCCACCCTCGACAAAATCGACAAACTCCTGGTCCGGAACCGGCCGGCTGAACAGGAAGCCCTGAATCTCGTCGCATCCCAGACGGTGGAGCTTGAGAAATTGCGCCTCGGTTTCAACGCCTTCGCCAATCACCTTGAGGTTCAGCGTGTGGCCCAACGTGATCACCGCGGAGACGATCGCAGTTGCCCTGTCGTCGTGTTTGAGCAACCCTTGCACGAAAGACTGATCGATTTTGAGCCGGTCCACCGGAAAGCGCGACAGATAGCTCATTGAAGAAAAACCGGTTCCGAAATCGTCGATTGCCAGGGTGACGCCCAGGCCTTTGAGCTGCTCGAGTGTGCGCACGGTGCGCTCGACGTCTTCCATG
>JBFKXV010000311.1:0-3912 GCA_041637935.1 Burkholderiales bacterium
TTCGATGTTGTCCGGCGGCGCGTACATGGCAGACATGACAGCAGTGAGTGCTTCTTGCTGGTTGCCCGGATCTACTTCAAGTGCGAGAACTTCAGCGTCGCGGAACGCGGATTCTACTGCGGCAGGCAGCGGATAGAATTCCGATTTTCCGACGTGGATGGTCCCGAACAGGTAAACGGTGTTGTTCCCGGAACGCACCTCCCAGAACGGAGGGCTGGACGCCGATTGCCCCCAAGCCGGAAGGCTCGTGAGCGCAACGGCGGCTATCGTCAGTAACCATCGACATGCGGGTCGCGCAAAACAGACCATTTGGAACTCTCCTTGATGGCCGGCCGTTTGCCAAGCCAGGAATCAGGCGATCCGCGGCGGCTTGGCACAGGCGACTCGGCGGCTGTGTGTGTCAAGAGACAGGAATTCAGGGTTGGAGTCGTGCAATATCAGTGCCGGGATCAGTCCGTATAATCGCGGTCTGGTCAGCATACTCGGAGCACAAATGGACGAGCAACTCAGGTTAGCCGCACTCGACTATCACCGTTATCCCACTCCGGGAAAACTTTCTGTTAATCCGACCAAGGGATTGACCAACCAGCGCGACCTGGCGCTGGCATATTCGCCTGGGGTGGCGGCCGCTTGCGAAGAGATTGTCAATGACCCTGCAACAGCGCCGCTGCTGACCAGCCGGGGAAATCTGATTGGCGTGATCAGCAATGGCACGGCGGTACTCGGCCTCGGTGCCATTGGTCCGCTCGCCTCCAAGCCGGTGATGGAGGGCAAGGCAGTGCTGTTCAAGAAGTTTGCCGGAATCGACGTGTTCGATATCGAGATCGATGAGCGTGACCCTGAAAAGTTAGTCGATATTATCGCCAGTCTGGAGCCGACCTTCGGTGGTATCAACCTCGAAGACATCAAGGCGCCGGAGTGTTTTCACGTCGAACGCGAACTGCGGCGGCGTATGCGTATCCCGGTGTTCCATGACGATCAGCATGGAACTGCCATCATTGTCGCAGCGGCGATTTGTAACGGTTTGAAGATCGTAGACAAAAAAATTGAGTCGGCGAAGTTGGTGAGCTCCGGCGCGGGGGCTGCAGCGCTGGCCTGTCTTGACCTGTTGGTCAGCCTCGGCATGCAAATGGAGAACATCACCGTCACCGACATCAAGGGGGTGGTCTACCGGGGGCGAACCGAGGAGATGGACGATAACAAGGCGCGCTACGCGAAGAACACCAAAGCGCGGACATTGTCCGACGTCATCGGCGACGCCGATATCTTCCTGGGTCTGTCGGCGGCCGGCGTGCTAAAGCCGGAAATGGTAGAGAAAATGGCTGACAAACCGTTGATTCTGGCACTGGCCAATCCGGAGCCGGAGATTCTTCCGGACGTCGCCAAGCAGGCTCGCCCCGATGTGGTCATCGCTACCGGGCGATCGGATTTTCCGAATCAGGTCAACAACGTTCTGTGTTTTCCGTTCATTTTCCGCGGCGCTCTTGACGTCGGCGCGACCAGCATTAACGAACCGATGAAACTGGCAGCGGTCGACGCGATATCGGCGCTGGCTCAGGCTGAGCAGTCTGACGTCGTTGCCATGGCTTATGGCAACCAGGAGATGCAGTTCGGTGCCGAGTACCTGATTCCCAAACCGTTTGATCCGCGGCTGATCGTAACAATTGCGCCTGCCGTTGCTCAGGCGGCGATGCAAAGCGGTGTGGCCACCCGTCCAATTGAAGACATGGCCGCATACCGTGACAAGCTCACGCAGTTCGTTTATCGCTCCGGGCTGATCATGAAGCCGGTTTTTTCCGCCGCCAAGCAGAATCCGCAGCGAGTGGTCTATTGCGAAGGGGAGGACGACCGTGTTTTGCGCGCGGTACAGGTCGTTGTCGACGAGGGTTTGGCCAGGCCAATTCTGATAGCGCGTCCCGAAGTACTCATTCCGCGGATCGAGAAATGCCGGTTGCGAATCAAACCAGAGCGTGACTTTGAGTTGGTCGACCCCAACAACGACGCGCGTTTTCGCGATTACTGGGAGGACTACTACAACATCATGCAACGCAAAGGTGTATCGGAAGAGTATGCCAGACGAGAGGTATCGCGCCGCACCACTCTGATGGGCGCGTTGATGGTGCGCCACGGTGATGCCGACGCCATGATTTGCGGCACCATCGCGCAGTTCTCGCTGCACCTTGAATATATTTCAGACGTGATCGGATTGCGTTCGGGGGTGAATCGTTTCGCTGCGATGAACATGCTGATCCTCCCGGGTCGGACAATTTTCATCTGTGATACCTATGTGAACGCAGATCCCAACGCCGAAGAGATTGCCGAGATCACCATGCTGGCCGCAGAAGAGGTGCAGCGTTTCGGACTGACACCCAATATCGCGTTGCTGTCGCATTCCAGTTTTGGCTCTTCGCGTGATGCATCCTCGATCAAGATGAGCCGTGCGCGCGATATTTTGCAGGAAAGTGCTCCTCACTTGCAGGTGGAAGGTGAAATGCATGGCGACGCGGCACTGGATGAAAAAATCAGGATGCGCATCTTTCCCAATTCGCGCATTACCGGGGAAGCGAATCTGTTGATGATGCCGAACCTCGATGCAGCGAATATTGCGTTCAACCTGCTGAAGGTTGCTGCCGGCGAGGGGATCACCATCGGACCGATACTACTCGGCGCCGCCAAGCCGGTGCACATCCTGACTCCGACTGCGACGATCCGGCGCCTGGTCAACATGGCCGCACTGTGCTCAGTAGACGCAGCATCGCAGCGGTGATTGTTTTAGCGGGATAGATGAGGGAAAACCGGCAGGGAGAGCTTTAATGGCTGTGATTGACAAGCGCGTGGCGGTGGTGACGGGTAGCAACAAAGGGATCGGATTGGCGATCTGCCGCCAACTGGCCGAGCGAGGCCTGCGGGTCATTCTGACCAGCCGCGACATTGCCAAAGGGCAGGTCGCGCAGCGGAAGCTGAGCGAGGAGGGAGCTGACGTTGTTTATCACCGCCTCGACGTTGACAGCGATGACAGCGTTGCCGAGCTGGCGCGCTCTGTTGAGTCCGATCAGGGGCGAGTAGACGTACTGGTGAACAATGCCGGCATCCTTATTGACACGTCTGGTGATGGCGTTCTCGAAACTTCGCTGGACACCTTCCGGAAAACGCTGGAAACAAATTTCTTTGGCGCATTACGCATGTGCCAGGCAATTGTGCCGATCATGCAGCGCGGCCATTACGGCAGGGTCGTCAATTTATCGAGCGGGCTCGGGCAGCTCGATGAAATGGGTGACGGAACCGCCGCTTACCGCACGTCCAAGGCGGCGCTGAACACGCTGACGCGGATGGTTGCGACAGCGGTGAGTGGTGAGGACATCCTGGTTAATTCGATGTGTCCGGGCTGGGTGCGCACGGATATGGGCGGACCCAACGCTACACGCGGCGTCGACACCGCTGCAGAGACGGCCGTGTGGCTGGCAATGCTGCCACATGGTGGCCCGACTGGCGGTTTTTTCCGCGACAAGGCGCCCATCCCCTGGTAAGCGCCGCGCCGGCTGGATCCGCCACGGTTGGTTGCTCTTCGTTGACCGGGCATCGCCGCGCGCTGTGCAGGGGTAACGATTTCACCCTGAGGTGACAGAGATGGCAAAGACGAGAAACGAGCGCGATACACTTGGCGTCGTCAAGGTCTGCAACGAGCGGCTATGGGGTGCGCAGACACAGCGTAGTTTGGAGCACTTTCGGATTTCCAGCGAACGTGTCCCGCGCGAACTGCTCAATGCGCTTGCGCAGGTCAAGCGCGCCTGCGCGAAAGTCAATATGGATCTTGGCTCGCTCGATGAGCGCATCGGGCGCGCGATCATGGCCGCGGCCGACGAAGTGCAGGCGGGCTCGCATGAGAGGGAGTTTCCGCTGGTGGTGTGGCAA
>JBFKXV010000312.1:0-3905 GCA_041637935.1 Burkholderiales bacterium
GATATGCGGCACGATTGGGAACAGGATGCGCAACAATATTGCCATCGCCTCACACTGCAGCGCCAGGCACGCATCGTCCGGTGCCGACGCCACCGCGTCGCTTTCAAGCACGTTCAGCATCTTCATTCCGGCAGAAGCAACAGTATTGAATTGCCTGCGTTCATAATCGAAATTGGCTTGCTTCAGAAGCGCGTGCACTTCACGGCGCGGGTCCCGGACCATATCGCTGAAGACACGTTTACCGACGCTACCCGCCTTCGACAAAGCATCATTCGCCGCTTGCAGCGCTGCGGCGTTTTCCGCCCCGTACTTCCACAGCCGGCGCAGAAACCGGTACGCGCCTTCCACGCCATCGTCATTCCACGCCAGCGTATCTTCCGGTGGCGATGTGAACATAATGAAAAAGCGCGCTGTATCGGCGCCGTACTTATCGATCAGCGCCTGCGGGTCAACGCCATTGTTTTTCGACTTTGACATGGTGCGGATGCCGCCCGATTTGACCGGCTTGCCGTCTGCCATCAGCGTGGCACCGATGCGCTTGCCCTGCTCATCGTGAACGACTTCGACATCCTGCGGATTGAAATAGACAATGCGCCCCGAATCATCCTTGCGCGAGAAAATTTCGTTGAGAACCATGCCCTGGGTCAACAAACGTGAGAATGGTTCGCCAACCTTGACCAGGTCGAGATCACGCATCACCTTGGTCCAGAATCGCGAATAGAGCAAATGCAAAATGGCGTGCTCAATCCCGCCGATATACTGATCCACCGGCATCCAGTAATCGACCCGGCCGTCGACCATCGCGTCGTCAGAGCCGGGACAGGCAAAGCGCATGAAGTACCATGACGAGTCGACGAAGGTGTCCATGGTGTCGGTTTCGCGTCGCGCATCGGCACCACATTTCGGACAGCTGCAGGACAGAAAATCGTCCCGCTTGTTGAGCGGATTTCCTGAGCCATCCGGCACGCAATCCTCCGGCAATACGACCGGGAGTTGATCATCCGGTACCGCTACGTCGCCACACTGATCGCAATGAATGATCGGTACCGGCGTGCCCCAGTAGCGCTGCCGCGAAATTCCCCAGTCGCGCAGGCGCCATTGCACCAGTTTCTCGCCGTGCCCGCTCGACTGCAGGTCGGCAGCGATGGCGTCGACGGCTTCTGCATAGGGCATGCCGTCATAGCGACCCGAATTCACACACACGCCGTAGTCGGCATACCATTCCTGCCAGGCGTCGGTTGAATACGTCTGTCCCTCCACGTCGATAACCTGGACGATGGGCAGGCGGTACTTCTTCGCGAAGGCAAAATCGCGCTCGTCGTGCCCGGGAACACCCATCACTGCGCCCTCGCCATAGGTCATCAGTACGTAATTCCCGACCCACACTTCGACTGGTTCGCCGCTGATCGGATGTTCAACGAACAACCCGGTTGGCAAACCTTTCTTATCCATCGCCGCGATATCAGCTTCCATGGTGCTGCCCTGCCGGCACTCGTCGATAAAAGCAGCCAGTTCAGAATTGCTTTTGGCGGCGTAGGTTGCCAGAGGATGTTCGGCGGCAACGGCGCAGAACGTCACGCCCATGATGGTGTCAGCGCGCGTGGTGAAAACCTTGAGTTGATGGCTTTCTCCGTCCAGCACGTAGGGGAATGCGATGTTGACCCCCTCACTGCGCCCGATCCAGTTGGCCTGCATGGTCTTGACCCGCTCCGGCCAACCCTCCATTTCTTCCAGCGCTGAGAGCAGCTCGGGGGCGTAGTCGGTGATCCGCATGTAGTACATGGGAATTTCACGCTTTTCCACCAGTGCGCCGGTACGCCAACCGCGCCCATCAATGACCTGTTCATTGGCGAGTACCGTCTGGTCGACCGGATCCCAGTTCACTACGCCGGTTTTCTTGTAAGCCAGGCCTTTTTCCAGCATGCGCAAGAACAGCCACTGATTCCAACGATAATAATCAGGCTTGCAAGTGGCGAGCTCGCGGTCCCAGTCGATGGCAAAGCCAAGCGACTGGAGTTGTTTTTTCATGTAGGCAATGTTGTCGTAGGTCCACTTGGCCGGCGGCACACCATTGGCCATCGCCGCATTCTCTGCCGGCAAGCCAAACGCATCCCAACCCATCGGTTGCAGCACGTTGAAGCCACGCATGCGGTGGTAGCGTGTCAGAACGTCACCAATGGTGTAGTTACGCACATGTCCCATGTGCAGTTTGCCGGACGGATAAGGGAACATCGACAGGCAGTAATACTTCGGGCGATGTGGGTCTTCCGTTGCCCGGAATGCCTTGCTTTCAGCCCACTGTTTCTGTACCTGTTCCTCGATCAGAGCAGGGTGATACTGAATTTGCATTTCTGCAGCCGCGAGTGATTGGTGTCGTGAAGGGTCCGATTATATCGTTGGCAATCGACCTAAGTAGGCAATCGGGCAGGAATTTTTCGCTACAGTCAACCTGCCGGTGAAGTCATTGCGCAGAGCGCACATGGGCGCCGGCGTTTCGTTGTACCATCTTGCGGACCTCGCCGAAATATCCGGCGCTGGCCTGCCTGAGCCCTCCCATGTCCAGAAAACACCCCATCATCGCTGTTACCGGATCCTCGGGTGCTGGCACGACCGCAGTGCGCGCAACCTTCGATGCCTTATTCGAGGCAGAGTCAATCAACGCCGCGTTTGTCGAAGGCGACAGTTTCCACAAGTACGAACGCGATGAAATGCGCAGACTTACCGATGAGTGGGAGCGCACCGCCGGGCGCGCGATCAGCCATTTCGGACCGGAAGCCAATCTGTTCGAAAATCTCGAAGCCTTGTTCCGGGAGTATGGAGAACATGGCACCGGCACCACGCGCCTGTATCTGCACGACGAGGAGCGTGCCGCGCGTTACGGGCAAAAAGCGGGGACATTCACATCGTGGCAACCGCTGCCGGAGGACACCGACCTGCTGGTATACGAAGGATTACACGGTGGCGTGGTGACCGATGCGGTCGATATAGCGCAGCACGTCGACCTCCTGATCGGTGTCACGCCGATCATCAATCTCGAGTGGATTCAAAAGATACAGCGCGATCTGCGTGAACGCGGCTATTCGCTGGACATGATTACCGCGACCATCCTCGGGCGCATGCCGGACTACGTGCATTACATCACGCCGCAATTCTCGCGCACGCACGTGAACTTCCAGCGCGTACCGACCGTCGACACATCGAACCCGTTTGCCGCCGTCACCATTCCCAGCCATGAGGAGAGTTTCGTGGTGATCCGTTTCGCCACACCGGAAAATACCGACCTCGAGGCGCTGAGGTCCGCGATTGGAGGGGCTTTTCGATCGCGGCCGGATACGCTGGTTGCACCGGGAGACGAATTCGATCGCGCGATGCGCCTCATTCTCGAGCCGCGTGTCAGGGAGCTGGTGGACGAAGGCAGACGCCTCAGAGCGGCCTCCGTATAATGCAGCTTTGGTCGGTGATCCGCCGCGACAGTAATTTGAACATAACGGTAATCGAACGCAACGGTGATCGGCACTCGCAGTGATCGAAAATTGCGGCGATCGACATTCAAACGGCACCGTTTTCCGAACGCCTGACAGTTTCCCTCTCTGATGTCACAGATTCTCGAAGGGCTCAACCCTGAGCAGCTTGAAGCAGTAACGCTTCCACACTCCTCGGCTTTGATTCTCGCCGGCGCCGGCTCCGGTAAGACCAGGGTGCTCACGACGCGCATTGCCTGGCTCATTCAGACTGGTCAGGTCAGCCCGCTCGCGGTGATGGCGGTGACCTTCACCAACAAGGCGGCGCGCGAGATGCTGACCCGGATTTCAGCAATGCTGCCAATCAATACCCGCGGCATGTGGGTCGGTACTTTTCACGGATTGTGCAACCGGATGCTGCGCGCGCACCACCGCGAGGCGGAA
>JBFKXV010000313.1:0-3905 GCA_041637935.1 Burkholderiales bacterium
AAGCCGTGAATGGTACCGTGATCAGCCGCCGTTGATCAATAAAGCAGCAAGCCCAGCCGTTAGCCCTCAGAGGACAGATCAATGGCAAAAATGCGCCGGTACTCCTTGATGGCGTAGCGGTCAGTCATGCCGGCAACGTAGTCGGCAATCGCCCGCGGCGCATGCTCTAGCGCGCGTTGCTGGTATTCCGGCGGCAACAATGGCGGCTGTTCCAGGAAGGCCGAGAAGAGTTCACGGACGATTCGCCTGGCTTTATTGGCCATGCGCTGAACCCGGTAATGCTTGTAGAGTTGGGCTCGAAGAAAGGTTTGAAGTTCCAGATGCAGGCGTTTGACGTCATCGCTGAACGAGATCAGTGGCGGCGCGCTGCGCACCGCGTCAATGTCGGCCGGGGCGTGCTCGGCAATGCGCCGCCGGCTTTCACCGGTCAAGTCGGTTACGAACTTGTTGATCATACGCCGTACTGTCTCGTGAATCAGCCGTCGGTCGTTGAGCTTGGGAAACTCGTGCCGGACTTGCTGCAGATGTTCGGCGAACACCGGCACCTCAGCGAGGTCTTCGAGCGTGATCAGCCCGGAGCGCAGGCCGTCATCGACATCGTGATTGTTGTACGCAATCTCGTCAGCAAAGTTTGCCAGCTGCGCTTCCAGGGAGGGCTGTTGCTTGAGCAGAAATCGCTCGCCGACATCTCCGAGCTTGCGGGCATTCGCCCGCGAACAGTGTTTCAAGATGCCTTCGCGCGTCTCGAAGCATAGGTTGAGACCGTCAAACGCACCGTACCGCTGTTCCAGCAAATCGACCACGCGCAATGACTGAATATTGTGCTCGAAGCCACCGTATTCCCGCATGCATTCGTTCAACGCATCCTGACCACTGTGACCGAACGGCGTGTGCCCAAGGTCGTGTGCCAGAGCGATGCTTTCAACCAGGTCTTCATTGAGTGCGAGATTACGCGCGATCGATCTGGCAATCTGGGCAACTTCTATACTGTGCGTGAGGCGGGTGCGAAACAGGTCGCCTTCGTGATTGACGAACACCTGTGTTTTGTACTCGAGGCGACGAAATGCCGTTGAGTGGACGATTCGGTCGCGGTCACGCTGGTACTCACTGCGTCCTTGCGGAGCAGGCTCGGCAATGCGTCGCCCGCGCGATCCCTGCGCTCTGGCTGCATAGGGCCCCAACTCAGTCATTGCCGGGGATGTCCTGCAAAACCCGCGTCAGTTCCACCGCAGAGAAATCGGCGGACAAGTAAGCCTGGCCGATCGCCTTGAGTAACACCAGCCTCAGTTTGCCTTTGTGCACTTTCTTGTCGTGACCCATCAGCTCGAGGTAACGCGCCGCTCCAAAAGCCGGCGCTTTGGTCGGTAAGCCGGCACGATCGAGTAGTGTTTCCAGGCGTTTAATGTCCTCGACGCTGATCTCGCCTTGCCGCGCAGACAGCTTCGCCGCCAGCATCATGCCTGCGGCAACTGCCTCACCGTGCAGCCATTCACCGTAACCCAGCCCGGTTTCGATTGCGTGGCCGAATGTGTGCCCGAAATTGAGCAAGGCACGCGCGCCCGCTTCACGCTCATCGGCGGCAACGATTTTCGCCTTGCAGCGGCACGAGACCTCGACCGCGTGAGCCAGCGCTTCCGGCTCGCACGCCACCAGGCGGTCCATATTGCCTTCCAGCCAGGCAAAGAACCCGGCATCCATGATTGCGCCGTACTTGATCACTTCTGCCAGCCCCGCCGCAAGCTCGCGCTCGGGCAGGGACGCCAGGGTTGCGATGTCGGCGATCACCAGGCGCGGCTGATAAAAGGCGCCGATCATGTTCTTTCCCAGCGGATGATTGATGGCGGTCTTGCCGCCAACAGAGGAATCAACTTGCGCGAGCAGCGTTGTCGGTATCTGAATGTACGCTATACCGCGCTGGTACGTCGCCGCGGCAAATCCCGCCACGTCACCGACGACACCGCCGCCAAGCGCAATAATTGTCGTTGTTCGGTCGCATCGTGCCGCCAGCATGGCGTCAAAAATACTGTTCAACGTTTGCCACGTCTTGTACTGCTCGCCATCGGGCAGTTTAATGGCGAGCACATCGACACCAACCTCGCGCAGGCTTGTCTCGAGTCGTTCAAGGAACAGCGGTGCGATCGTATCATTGGTCACGACCACGGCCTTGTCGCTGCTCAGATGAGCAGCGACCAATTCGCCGTCATCCAGAACGCCGTGTCCGATCACAATCGGATAGGTTCTGGGACCAAGGCTGACCTCGAGTGTTCGCCTTTGCATTGTTTGATTACTGGGCGGGGTTCGCCGTTTGCTCCTGGTGCGCCACCAGTTGCGCCTCGAGGCGGTTGACCAACGAATGCAGACTGGGACTGCCAGTCTCGATGACCAGGTGGGCAAGCTCCCTGTACAGCGGGTCGCGTTGCTCGAATATGGCACTGATGCGTGCCTGCGGATCGGCTGTCTGCAGCAGCGGCCGGTTCTTGTCGTGCCGCGTACGATTGATCAGTTCGCGTACCGCGGCACGCAGGTAGACAACGGTACCGCGCTCGCGGAGCACGCAGCGGTTTTCTGCATCGAGTATCGCGCCGCCGCCGGTGGCCAGGACAATATTGTTGTGCCCGGTCAGTTCATCAATGACAGCGCGCTCACGGGTGCGAAAACCTTCTTCGCCCTCGATGTCAAAAATTACCGGTACGCGCACACCTGTTCGCTCCTCGATCACATGGTCGGAATCGTAAAAAGTCTTTCCGAGCCGTCGAGCCAGAACGCGGCCGACCGAGGTCTTACCCGCCCCCATCATTCCCACCAGGAAAATATTCCCGGGAATGCTGACTGATGATCTGCTCGAGCGACCCCGTAAGTAACTTGCCATTCCGGCATTCTAACGAACGTGGCCCGCATCTGATGCGATGCGGGCCACTAATAGGGAGCCAATTTCAGATCAGCGTACGGCGGTCTTTTCCGATACCAGTCTTGGCGTCACGAAAATCAGCAATTCGCTCTTTTCGTTTAGCTTGAGGTTCTGCTTGAACAAGTAGCCGATGAGCGGGATGTCACCTAACAGCGGCACCTTGTTGGTATTGTCTACCTCCGTTTGCTCATAGATGCCACCGATGCCGACCGTGCCGCCATTCTCCACCAGCACTTCGGTCGAGACCTGCTTGGTGTCGATCGATGGTCCCGCCGCGGTGTTTTCGCCAACGCTGTCCTTGTTAACGTTGAGCTTCATCATCACGTTCTCGTCGGGCGTGATCTGCGGCGTGACCTTCAGGCTTAATGTCGCCTTACGGAACGACACACTGGTTGCACCACTGCTGGTCGCCTGCTGGTAAGGAATTTCAGTGCCTTGCTCGATGGTCGCCTCGACATTGTCGGCCGTGATCACACGCGGACTGGAGATAATCTTGCCCTTGCCGTCGGCCTGGATAGCCGTTAGTTCAAGGTTGAGAAATCTCGTCATCGCCTCGTTCATCAGAACCAGCGAGAACTGTCCGGGGCGCACGCCCCCGACACCCGGCGCTGGCATGTCTACCATCAAACTGTTATCAAAGAAATCCGGAATATCCGCAATCTGATTGGTAAAAAATCCGGTCGCTGCAAGGCCGCCTCCGGCGGTGGCTCTGGTTGACCCAAATCCGATCTGGTTACCGACCCCACCTGCGTCGGGAAAATCGTTGTATCCAAAACGCACTCCGAGGTTGCGGCGGAAGTCATCGTTGGCTTCGACGATTCTCGCCTCGATGAGGACCTGCCGAACCGGCACGTCGATTTGCTGGATCAGATTCCGTACGCCATCGAGCTTATCGGCGATGTCCTGCACAAAAAGGGTGTTGGTTCGTGCATCAACGACCGAGCTGCCGCGACGCGAAAGCAATCCCTGGTCGCCGCTGCCGATGATTTTCTTGATG
>JBFKXV010000314.1:0-3890 GCA_041637935.1 Burkholderiales bacterium
CGGAACGCAACTCGCGCGCGAGCTGCTCCACTTTCAGCCACGCCACCGCGCTGCGCTCGGCCGCAAATTCATCCGCCTCGAAGCCCTCTTCAATTGGCGCGTCTTGTAAACCGATGCTATCCGCGGCGGATCGCGCCACCGAGTGCACTGCACTCGCTTCGTCGCCTGTGTCATCAAGGCGCGGCGACATCCACATTACCAAAGCCGTGATGACCGCCAATACAACGGCAAATGGGAGGCTGCGCGGCAGCGACAACGGCAACAAATGTGGAAGCTCGAGGTGACGCACCGTTTGCGCGGCATGCGCCAGATGCAGTCTTACAAACCGGTCAGACAGAGACGACGAAACGAACCAAAAAGCACTGCTGAGTTCATTGTTCAGATTGCCGCGCGCATCCACCATGGCGGCCGCCCTTGCACGATTCAAAGGTCGCAGCAGATCACGGATAACAATTCGCCAGACGAAGAAAACAAACACGCCGGCGACCACCAGAAGCAACACTGGCGACAACGCGCCCACTACGGGCCGCACAACGACGGCCGCATTCAGGAGTGCATAGGCAATCGCCACGCTCAGCAGCGCGATCAGCGCCCGGCTGCTATCTTCGAGCCGTTCGTTGACACGTATTCGCCGGGCGGCGTCACCCAGCCAACGATACACAATGTCGCGTTCAGACATCGTCGCGTTCAGACATCGTCGCTTTCCGACATGGTCGCGTTCAGATATGGTCGCGTTCAGACATGTTCGATCGGCCGCCGCAATCAGCGGCTAGCGGCGCCGAGATACGCGAATTGAAGCGTTGCGGCCCGCAAAAAAGAACCCATCAGCGCGGGAAACCGGCATGAGCAAATACCCGGCTTTTCATACCGCGCACCATTTTCGTTCGTTGTCTCTGAAGATCGTATCATAGTGCCTGTTCATCCATGCGTTGAGACATGCATTATGAAGCGGGTACCGAAGCCAGTGCGCAGTAAAGCCCTGTGGTCGATCGTTACTGTTGGAGCAATTTTCCTTACGTTGGCGCTGTCCGCAAATGCGCTCGCTGCCGAGCGAGAAAATGGTGACCAATCCAGTTCTGATCAAGCCGGGTCTGATAGACGCAAACCTGATGAACCCGATACTGCTAGACCCGATACTGACAGACCCGATACTGACAGACCCAATATCGTCTATTTGCTGGCGGACGATCTGGGCTGGCGCGATGTCGGATTTCACCAGGGCACGCCGCGCACGCCACACCTGGACCGACTGGCTGCCAATGGCGCAATGCTCAATGCCTTCTATGCGCAACCGTTCTCCAGTCAGACACGCGCGGCCATGCTCACCGGGCGTTATCCGATGCGTTATGGTCTGCAGACACTGTCCATCACTTCGACAAGTGACTACGGACTGCCAAGCGAAGAACGCACTTTCGCTCAGGCCCTCAAAAACAGCGGCTATCGCACCGCTTTTCTCGGTAGCTGGCTGCTCGGGCACGCGAGCAACGAATTCTGGCCAACGCGTCGTGGCTTCGACAGCTTTTACGGCACACTGGCCGGGCTTGCCGAACCGGTTCTGAGCAAGCAGGCAAAGGCCGACTGGTACCGTAACGAGCGCACCATCCGCGAATCCGGCTATGTCACTGATCTGCTTGCGACCGAGGCAATCGCCATCATCGAACAACACACGGCGGCGTCACCATTGCTACTGGTAGCAGCTTTCGACACACCGGCGAAGTACTGGAGCGCGCCTCAATCGCTGATCGACTCCTACAGCGATATTGACGATGACGCGCGGCGCAGCTACGCCGCTGCGGTCACGGCTCTCGATACGGCAGTAGGACGGATCGTCGGCGCACTGGAAAAACGCGGCATGCTGGACAACACGTTGATCATTTTTCACAGTGATAACGGTGGCGCCGTGCCGATGCGCTACGCAACAGGTGACAACGATGTTCGCAGTCCGGTGTCCGACAACGGCGTTTTCCGGCAGGGCAAAGGCAGTCTGTACGAGGGTGGCGTGCGCGTCGTTGCACTGGCTCATTGGCCGGCGCGCATCGAACCGAACACGATCATTAACCAACCGATACATGTCACCGATATGTATCCCATGTTGCTCACGGTCGGCAAAGCGTCACTCGATCAGCGAAAATCGCTTGACGGCGTCAACGCGCTTCCGATCATCGCCGACAAGCGGCTCACCACGCGCAAAGGCAAAGAAATTCTTCTCAACGTCGAAGACTTCCATGGAGCGATTCGCGCCGGCGAATGGAAATTGATCGTGCACTCGGCGTTGCCGAACAAGGTGGAACTGTTTCAAATCGCAAATGACCCGGGCGAAGCCAAAAACGTTGCGGCAGATTACCCCGAGCGGGTAGATGCAATGCTGCGGCGGCTCGATGGATATGCCTACGATATGGCGCCGGCGAAATACCTCGGTGAGCCGGGCGCAGATAACCGACCGGTATTCTGGCTCGAGAACAGACCCGCCAGGTAAGCGGCGGCGACGTTCGATTACCGTGAGGTCGTTTTCCAGTCAGTGCCGCCGCGGCTTAGCACGGCGCGACCCGAATCAGTCCTCGACCTGGACTGTCTGCAAAAACGTGTAGATTTTCCAGACGATGTCGTCGTCGAGGATTCCTTTCCACGGCGGCATACCCTTGGGCGGCCGCCCATCCTGCACGGTTGTGTAGAACGTCGACATCGCGTAATCGCCGTAGCGCAGGTTCAGACGCCGCAAATCGCGCGGGCGCTCACCCTGAACAGCCCACGGGCCGTGACAATGCGAACAATACTGGTTGAGAAGACTGCCGCCCTCCTCGACGACGTCCTCGCGGCCGTCATAGGGGTTGACCAAATCACCGTCTGCCGCAGACGCAGCAGTTGGCGAGCAAACCAGAACAGCGGCCATAAGCGACCCGACAAACCATCCATCAAACGACTTCACCGCCAAGATACCTCCATACATTCTCTTTACCGAACGGTAAAACGGCGGGGCTTGGCGCCCCGCCGTATACCTTTACATCAGCGCTGAAACAGCGATCAACCGTTTACAGCGAAAACACCACCAATACGCCGCCCTCGGGGCTGGCCTCAATGACTCGTTGCCCAATCTTACCGAAGAACGAGGGTGGGCCCTTGCTCCGGCCGGCAACAATCGCGAGGTATTGCTTGCCGCCGACGCTGTAGGTGATCGGACTCTGAATGATGCCGGTACCGACGTCGAATTCCCAAAGCACCTTGCCGGTCCGGGCATTCACTGCCTTGAGCATGCCGTGCTGATTGCCGTAGAACACGAGGTTACCGGCAGTCGACATGGCACCGCCGACGAACGGCAGATCTTCCTCGATGGCCCACGCCTTACGCTTTTTGACCGGGTCCCAGGCCATGAATTCGGCGAGGTGGCTTCCCGATGCGCCCGCCATGTCGAGATTAAACTCGGAAGCAAGGTAGAAGCGGCCCGGTGTGTACTCCTCTTCCTTGTTGGCGATATCCATGCACATGTTGAACACAGGCATGTAGACGAGTCCGGTGCCCGGGTGGAACGACATTGGCGACCAGTTCTTGCCACCGATCAGGTTGGGACAAACATTGCGCGCCCATTTACCCAACTGAGGACGCTTTTCGTTGTTTGCCGCTTCGACCGGACGGCCGGTGCTCAAATCGACGTGCGTCGCCCAGTTGACCGGAACAAATTGATCAGCCGATATGAGCTGGCCAGTCTGTCGGTTCAGGACATAGAAGAAGCCGTTGCGGTCGGCGTGCATCAGGGCCGGCACGGTCCTGCCACCGATCCTGAGATCGTGCAACACCGCTTCGTTGATGCCGTCGTAATCCCACACATCGTTCGGCGTCCACTGATAACCCCACTTGATCTCGCCGGTATCGGCATCGAAAGCCAACTGCGATGC
>JBFKXV010000315.1:0-3890 GCA_041637935.1 Burkholderiales bacterium
CCCGGGTACATTCGCACCATTGGGCTCCGCGGTCATCGGCGCGGTTGCCGGTTATTTGTCACTGTGGTCTGTTTACTGGGCTTTCAAGCTCATCACCGGCAAAGAAGGCATGGGCTTCGGAGACTTCAAATTGCTTGCCGCGATTGGCGCATGGCTGGGATGGAAGTTGTTGCCGCTCGTGATATTGTTATCATCCTTGGTCGGAGCAGTGGTTGGTATCGCACTGATCGTGTCACAGCGACATGGGCGCAACGTGCCTATTCCATTCGGTCCCTACCTTGCGGCCGCCGGCCTGATTGCGATGCTGTGGGGCGGGGACATTAACAGCGTTTATCTCGGACTGTTCCGTTAACCACCGGATTCGCCGACCATGCTCGATTTGTAAACCGTACTCGGCACACAAACCAAATGGGATTTGCAGTCGGACTGACTGGCGGCATTGGTTCCGGGAAAACCACCATCTCTGATCTGTTTGCCGAACTCGGCGCGGACGTCATCGATACCGACGAAATCGCACGAGAACTGTCGCAGAAAGGACAACCGGCAGTGCGGCAGATTGAAAAACAGTTCGGACCGGAAGTCATAGCAAGTGACGGTTCTCTCGACAGAGACCGGTTGCGCGAACTCGTCTTTTCCGAACCGGATGCGAGGAAAGCGTTGCAGCGTATCCTGCACCCGTTGATTAGAGCCGAGGTGCAGCGCAGGCTCACTGCAAGCGGGAAGCCGTATGCACTGGTAGTCGTGCCGTTGCTGGTCGAGTCGCGCGGCTATGACTTCGCCGATCGTGTACTCGTTGTCGACTGCACCGAGGAACAGCAAATTGCGCGCGTCATGCAGCGTAGCGGACTGTCACACGATCAAGTCAAGGCAATTATGTCAACCCAGGCGACTCGAAACGAACGTCTCGCCGCCGCGGATGATGTGATCAACAACGACGGCGCGCTCGCCGCGCTACGCTCACAGGTTGAAAAACTGCATCGCCATTACCTGATGCTCTCCGATTCGGCGTGACTTTGACGCATCGACCGGCAATGGACCTTTTCTTTTCGGATCGAATCGGCAATACTAGTGCGCTGTCCCACAACAAACCTTCGAAAGTCGCGACGGCAATCCACGCCAGACTTTCTCAGGCAGCGTCGGCAACCGTGCCTGGAGTGCACTCTGAGCACAACGCTGTCGAGACAAGGCCATTTACTTGCGGGACAGCACGCTAGGATTCGCCAAACGAGAGCCGCCCCAACAGATACTTCATCGACGTGATCGTCTACGAGTTTCCCCTCAACGAACGAGTTCGCACACTGCTGAGGATCGAGAATCTTTACCAGCGTGCCCGCCACTTCAAGTCCCAGGACGGCTCACAGGAGCACCATGTCGCGATACTGTCATTGTTCGAGATTCTCGATGTGGCTGGACGGGCCGACCTCAAATCCGAGCTCATGCAAGAACTGGAGCGCAAGAAAGCCCAGCTTGATTCGCTGAGAGATAATCCATCCGTCGAGCAAAGCAAACTCGCCGCCATCATTGCCGAAACCGAGCAGGCAATTGCCGCCTTGTTAGCCATCTCCGGGAAAACCGGACAGGAACTCAGGGAGAATGAATGGCTGATGGCGATTCGGCAACGCACTGCGATTCCGGGCGGCGTTTGCGAGTTTGATCTGCCCTCGTATCATCACTGGATGCATTTACCTCCAGAGGCGCGCAAACGCAACCTGGACCAATGGCTATCGCCATTTGAACCGATGCGCAATGGCGTCGAACTGATTCTGCGGCTGCTCAGAGAGAGTGGAAAGACAACACAACAGCATGCTGAGAAAGGCAAGTTCCAGCAGATGCTCGCCGGGAGACTGGCCCAAATGCTGAGGCTGAGTCTCGAAGACAGCTACGCTCACGTACCAGAAGTCAGCGCCAATAAATACGCGATTAACATTCGCTTCGCGACTTTTGCTGAATCGCAGCGCAAGGCCAGCGAAGAAGACATCGATTTTGCGTTGACGTTCTGCAATCTGTGATCAAAGCCAGTTCAAAAAAACCGGCAGGAGCACCGGTCAACTGCCCGCAGTGCGGCAAACAGCTGGTTTGGGATACCCGCAATCCGTATCGCCCGTTCTGTTCCGAGCGCTGCAAAATGATCGACTTGGGCCAGTGGGCGTCGGAAGCGTACCGCATTCCGGCTGGTGTCAATCAGTCGTCTTCTTCGGACGATGGTAACGGCTGAATCGGCGGCGGCTCGTCCAGCCAGGCACCGCTCATCATCGCCACACCGTGTGCGCCATGCCGCCATGCCTCGTCAAGATTCTCAAGGCACATACCGCCAAGCGCGTATACAGGGATGGAAACTTCGGCCGCAAAGCTATGAAATTGCTGCCAGCCAAGCAGTCGCGCGCCAGGGTGGCTGGCAGTTGCTTTCACCGGCCCGAGAACAATAAAGTCCAGACCCAACGATTCGGCCTGCTCGATTTCTCGCCGGTCGTGGCAGGATGCTGCACACCATGGCAAGTCCGGGCGGTTAGCCGTTTCCATTAGCTGCTTCGCCGTCAAATGTACGCCGTCGGCGGCAACGGCCGCGGCAAGCGCCGTCTCGCCGTTGACCATGACCATGGCGCCGTGCCGATGGCAGCGCGATACCACTTCACGCGCGAAATGCTCACGCATGGCTGGGTCGTAACCCTTTTCCCTGACCTGAACCAGTTTAAGCCCGCGGCACAGGGCCGATTCGAGTCGCGCCAGAGCTGCTTTTTCACCCAACGCAGCCGCGTTGGTGATCGCATACTGTGCCGGCAATTGCAGCGCTTTGAGGACCACGGCATTGGCAGGCAGCATCGGGCCGACATCGAGCCGGGCAGGAAATTGCCAGGCGAAAGCCTGCGCCTCCCTCGACTGCGGCTCGCCAAACCATCGCACAACCCGCTGGAAGTGAAGCTTCACTGTTGCATGGGGATAGACGTAAACGCGCGTCAACCAGGGATAGATGCACAGAGCAGTCATGCCAAGTTCTTCATCCAGTTCGCGCTTGAGCGCTGCCGCCGGTGTTTCTCCCGGCTCGATTTTGCCGCCGGGAAACTCCCAGTACCCCGCGTAAACCTTGCCGGGAGGGCGCTGCGCGAGCAGGAACGAGCCGTCCGGTCGCTGCACGACTGCGGCGGCTACGTCAACGATACTGTCAGACAATGCGCCGTTTACTTGCGTTTTTGAGTTGACTTCAGTTGCTCGCGGCCGGCCCAGTCGCGAGCAAACTGCCAGGCGACCCGACCACTGCGTGAGCCGCGCAGCAAAGCCCACTGCAGGGCTTCCTGTCGTACGCTGTCCGTGACCGTTTGCACAGCAGCCAGTTTTGCGACCCAGTAATCGACAATTGCCAGGTATTCGTCCTGATCGAAGGGATAGAACGCAATCCAGAGTCCGAAACGCTCGGAAAGCGAAATCTTTTCCTCGATACTCTCACCCGGATGAATTTCTTCACCGATATATTTCGTTTCAAGATTTTCCTGCATGTACTCGGGCATGAGGTGGCGACGGTTTGACGTGGCATAGATCAGTACGTTGTCGGAGGTCGCCGAAATCGAGCCGTCGAGGACAACCTTCAGCGCCTTGTAGCCTGGCTCTTCGGCATCGAATGACAGATCGTCACAGAAGATGATGAACCGGTAGGGTGCCTGCGCAACCATATCAACAATATCGGGAAGGTCGTGCAGATCGTGCTTTTCTACCTCGATCAGGCGCAACCCCTTGCTGGAGAACTTGTTTAGAACCGCTTTTACCAGCGAAGACTTGCCGGTGCCTTTGGCGCCGGTGAGCAACACATTGTTGGCGCTAAAGCCGTCGACGAACTGCCGCGTGTTCTGGTCAATCAACTGCTTCTGTTCGGATATGCCCTGCAAGTCGTTCAATCG